>CAYHCN010000466.1:0-1505 GCA_964354945.1 uncultured Eubacteriales bacterium | reverse complement strand
GGCCAGTGCTACAGCTGCCACCGCAACGACCTGTCGGCCAAGATGGGACCGATCGACGCCACCAACCCGGCCTCGGTCTCCAACGGCCGCGGCTCCGGTGGCGGGGCGTCCCGCAACAGCTGCACCCAGTGCCACTACGGAACCTCGGACTACGCGGTCGAGATGGGTAACCAGACGACGACGGCCACCGGCCCCCAGTCGCCCGACCTCGGCCTGGACTTCCCGCACTCGGGCCGCACGACCGACATCAAGCTGCTCGGCTCGTACACCGCGAACGTTCCTGCTGGTGGGTTCACCAACGGCACGTTCGGCGGCGGCAATCCGACAGGCATGATCCAGACCTCCATCGCCGAGTCGAACCTGGACGCGGTTTGCCTGAGGTGCCACCCAGGCGTGGGTGTACATCAGTAGTCCAAGCGTTCAGCCTCCCACCCGGCACGGGCGGAGGCGCAACAGCAGGGCCCTTTGGAGGAATCCGGGGGCCCTGTCTTTGTCGCAGCACACATGTAGTAGACTGTCGCGATACTTCCGCCCCCGAAAGGCCACTATCCACCCATGCAGAACCGATACGCAGCCGTCGTCGGCGTGGGCTCTTACCTGCCGTCACATGTCCTCACCAACGAGGACCTCGAGGCGATGGTCGACACGTCCGACGAGTGGATCGTCAGCCGGACGGGGATACGCGAGCGCAGGCTCGGGGCCGACTCGCAAGCGACGTCGGACCTGGCGGTCGAAGCAGCGCAGCGAGCGCTCGAGTCATCAGGCGTCCGCAAAGAAGAAATCGACCTCATTGTGGTCGCGACGGCCTCGCCCGATCATCTGTTTCCGTCGACTGCGACGATCGTGCAGGCCAAGCTCGGGATGACCTGCCCGGGCTACGACGTGAATGCCGCTTGCACCGGATTCGTCTACGGTCTCCATGCCGGCGCGGCGGCGATCGAATCCGGCCGGGCCAACACGGTCCTGGTGATCGGCGCCGACATGCTGTCACGCTTCATCGACTTCGCCGACCGCGGTACATGCATCCTGTTCGGCGACGGGGCAGGGGCGGTGGTCCTCCGGGCATCTGACGAACCGGGCGTTCTCTCGATCGTCCTTGGTGCGGACGGGACCGGAGGCGACCTCCTGAAGATACCGGCGGGCGGCTCGGCGCAGGTCTGTACCGCGGAGGCTCTCGAGGCGGGGGACCAGTACCTCAAGATGGCCGGCAACGAGGTCTTCAAGTTCGCCGTCCGGGTCATTCCGAAGGCCACGCTCGAAGCGCTCGACAAGAGCGGTCATGCGGTCGACGAGCTGACATGGCTAGTGCCGCACCAGGCGAACCAGCGCATCTTGAACACGATCGAAGAGCGGCTCGGCATAGCGCACGACAAGGTGTTCAGCAACGTCGCGACGACGGGGAACACCTCCGCCGCGTCGATACCGCTGGCACTGGACGACTTGTATACTAACGGGCGACTTCTGCCCGGCGACTTGGTCGGCTTGGTCGGCTTTGGTGCCGGACT
>CAYHCN010000465.1:0-1507 GCA_964354945.1 uncultured Eubacteriales bacterium | reverse complement strand
CCAAGAAGCTCCGCGAGGCGCTGCCCGGGCTGGCGGGGGAGGGGTTCTCGGCGGTGCACTTGTTCCGGACTGCGGAAGAGGTCGAAGAGGCGCAGGTGGTCGTGGTCACCGGCCCCCACTAGGGGAGCGCTGGCGACAGTTCGGTGTCGGGAATCTGCGCGGGCGTAGCGCCACGGTTTGCTCTGCTAGAATCGCCGACAGTGCCTCGCCTGAGGGGGCCGCACTGAGAGGGAGTCATGTTCAACGACATTCTTGACCCGATCCTGAACAGCCCGGAGGTTGCGCTCGCGAAGAACCTCTGCACGCTGTTCTACGTGGTCATCCTGGTCGCCATCGCGTTCTGGACCTTCCGTGACGCGAATCGCCGGGGCGCCATGGGCTGGTTCTGGGGATTGATCGTGCTCGTGACGTTCGGCGTGGGGTGGCTGGTGTACCTCATCGTGCGTCCTCCGGTGACCGTCGAGGACCGCCAGGAGCAGGAGCTCGAGATCCGGGCGCGCGAGGCCGCGCTGCAGCGCGACTACGAGACGTGTCCCTCGTGCTACAAGCCCATCGAGAAGGACTATCTCATCTGCCCATCGTGCATGAAGAAGCTCCGCAAGCCGTGCGTCGAATGCGGCAAGGCGCTGAAGTTGAACTGGCAGGTCTGTCCGTACTGCAAGACCAAGCAGTAGCGGCTAAACTCGAACATCGGACGGTCTCGCCGCCCCGCTTCGTCGGGGCGGCTGCATATCCGAGAGGTGCCAACCATGCCTGACATCACCGTGACGCTTCCCGACGGCGGCACGAAAGCGGTCCCCGAGGGGTCGACCGTGCTCGACGTGGCCACGGCCATCGGTCCCCGGCTCGGTCAGGCGGCCATCGCCGGCCGTGTCGGCGGCGAGATCGCCGACGTGAACACGACAGTCGCCGACGGCGACTCGATCGAGATCATCACCGACAAGAGTCCCGAAGCACTCGACATCCTTCGTCACTCGGCAGCCCATGTCATGGCCGAGGCGGTCAAGGACCTCTTCCCGATGGCCAAGTTCGGCATCGGGCCCTCCATCGAGGACGGCTTCTACTACGACTTCGACATCGGTCGCCCGTTCACGCCCGAGGATGTCGACGCGATCGAGGAGCGGATGCGCCAGATCGTCGCCGAGGAGAAGACGTTCAAGCGCACCGAGCTCGACAAGCTCGAGGCGTGGGACGCGTTCGAGGAGCAGCCCTACAAGCGCGAGCTCATCCAGGAGCTGCCCGAGACCGAGACCATCTCCACCTACACGCAGGGTGCGTTCACGGACCTCTGCCGAGGCCCCCACGTTCCCAGCACCGGCCGGATCGGTGCGTTCAAGCTCGTCAAGATCGCCGGTGCGTACTGGCGCGGCGACTCCGACCGGCCCATGCTTCAGCGCATCTACGGCACCGCGTGGTTCACGCAGAAGGACCTCGATGCCTACCTCGAGCGCATCGAGGAGGCCGAGAAGCGCGACCACCGCAAGCTCGGCAAGGAACTCGACCTCTT
>CAYHCN010000464.1:0-1508 GCA_964354945.1 uncultured Eubacteriales bacterium | reverse complement strand
GAGGGCTACCGCACCGGCGCACTCAACGAGGTGCTCGACCGCATCGACGTCAGTGCCGCCGATCCTCCGGGGCCCGGCACCTAGCCGACGAGCTCCCGCATCGCCGCCCGGACCGCATTCGGCAGCCGCTCGGCCAGGACCTCCGGCCGAGAGAGCTGTGCCGCAACGAGCTTCGTCGCGTATGGCTTCGCAGCCTCGACGATGTCGATGTCGGGGTAGATCTTCCGCGCCACCCCCTCGACGGTGACGAGCGCCTTGATGAGCAGGCCGTAGCCGACGGGGACCTCCACCCTCTCGTCGTTCATGATGCCGAGGAACCCGATCGCGAACGACCGGATGTCGCGCGGCGGCGTCTTCAAGGTGCGTTGCATGAGCTCGTCGACGCGTCCCACCACACCCTGACGCGCCGAGTCCGGCACGACGAGCCCCAGCTCCGCCGAATACCGGATAGCACGGTCGGCATCGCCGTATACGGTCGCGGCAAGCACCTGCGCGATCGCGGTTCGCTGGGCAGGCTCGGTGCGCCCCACGATGCCGAAGTCGAGGTAACAGATCCGCCCATCGGGCGTCACGAACGTGTTCGCTGGATGCAGGTCCGCGTGGAACCGCCCCAGCTGGAGCACCTGGCGCATGAACACCTCGGCGCCGTGCAACGCCAGCCCGTAGCCGTCGATACCCGCCCGCTCGGCGGCGGTGATCTCGGAGAGTCGCCACCCCTCGACGAACTCGGTGGTCATCACGCGTCGCGTCGAGAATGGCCACACGACCCGGGGGATGATGACGAGGCGGTCGTCGCGCAGGTCGAAGGCGAGCCGGTCGGCGACGCGGGCTTCGTTGCGAAGCTCGCACTCCGAGCACAGCGTCGACGCGAACTCATCCAGCAGCCCGGGCAGGTTGAAGCGGCGTAGGGCTCCGATGCGGGAGAGGCGAGTCACCCCCGAGCGCGCAGCGTCGATGTCCGCGAGGATCGAGGCTTCCGCACCCGGCTTCACCACCTTGACCGCGACGAGCGTCCCGGCGGGCAGGGTCTCTCCGACCACGGGACGGTACTCGTTTCGCAGCCGGGCACGATGCACCTGCGCGATGGAGGCCGACGCGACGGGGTCGTCGTCCCACTCGGTGAAGAGCTCTTCGGGCCGGGCGCCGAACTCGTTCACGACGACTCGCCTGATCGCCTCGGCAGGTACTGCGGGCACGCTGTCCTGCAGGCGCTCCATCTCGAAGACCCATTCGGCGGGCACGAGGTCGGGACGCACCGAGATCATCTGGCCGAGCTTGATGAACGCCGGTCCCAAGTCCTGGAACGCGACCCGGGTGTGGCGGGCCAGCGCCGCGTTGAGCCGCGCCCTGCCGGCGAGGCCGAAGCGGCCCTCGACGAGCCCGCCGAGCGTCGAGCGCGTGAGGCGTCCCGCGACGTGTCGGGAGCGAGCCGACATCCGCGGGCCCTAGCCCGCGTCGTCGGACTTGCGGGCGATCGCGTCGAGCGTTGCCTGCATCGACTCGAGGCG
>CAYHCN010000463.1:0-1511 GCA_964354945.1 uncultured Eubacteriales bacterium | reverse complement strand
CGCTCGAAGTCGATGACCCGCGGATATGCCGAGGCGCCCGCGATGATCATCTTGGGCTGGTGCTCCTTGGCGAGTCGCTCGACCTCTTCGTAGTCGATTGTCTCGGTCTCGAGATCGAGACCGTAGGGAACGATGTTGAACCACTTGCCCGAGAAGTTGACCGGAGAGCCATGGGTCAGGTGTCCGCCCATGGCCAGGTTCATGCCCATGACCGTGTCGCCGGGCTTGAGCATCGCGAAGTAGACAGCCATGTTCGCCTGCGCGCCCGCGTGGGGCTGGACGTTGGCGTGGTCGGCGCCGAACAGCTCGCACGCGCGGTCGCGCGCGAGGTTCTCGACGATGTCGACCTTCTCGCACCCGCCGTAGTAGCGCTTGCCCGGCAAGCCCTCGGCGTACTTGTTGGTGAGCGGCGTGCCCGCCGCCTCCAGGACAGCCATCGACACGAAGTTCTCCGACGCGATGAGCTCGATCGTGGAGCGCTGGCGGTCCAGCTCGGCATCGATCGCTGCGGCGACCTCGGGATCCTGGGCAGGGATGTACTTCAGTGCCATGACGTCCTTACGTCCTTCCCTCGTACGTACTCGTGAACGGCGACGCGCCTGTCGCTACGAGCGCCGGTGGTGCCTCTTCGAGCCTCACGCCCTCCGCTCGGACTCTGCGGCGGTGATCTTGTCGATGCGGCCGGCGTGACGGCCGGCCTCGAACGCGGTGTCGAGGAATGCGTCGACGATGGCCTGGTTCACCACGGGCTCGACCCAGCGTCCCGACACAGTGACAACATTCGCATTGTTGTGCTGTCGAGCCAGGCGCGCGAACTCCTCGGATGTCACGTTCGCCGCGCGTACGCCGACGATCTTGTTGGCGGCGATGGCCATGCCGATACCCGTGCCGCACACCAGCACGCCTCGCTCCGCGTCGCCCTTCGCGACCGCGCGGGCGACCTCGAGACCGAAGTCGGGATAGTCTACGGACTCCTCGGAGAAGGTACCGAGGTCGCTCACGTCCTCGCCCCGATCGAGGAGGTGCTGCTTGATGAGCTCCTTCTGATCGAATCCGGCGTGATCGCTGCCGATGGCGATGCGCATGGGGGGTGGAAGCCTCTTCCCGTGGACGGCGGTGAGCGTAGCCGATTGTACCCCAACGGTTGCGGCCCTCCGGGGCCGCGCGGACCGAGAACCGAGTACTCTGGAGCCGATATGGCCGAGGAGACGACAACCACCGCACCGGGGCCCGCCGCCGGCCCCGCCACCGCAGGGCCCGGCGAGCCAAAGCGGTCGAGGCGCGGGCTGTGGATCGCGGTCGGGATCCTCTCCGCGGTCCTCGTGGTCGGCGGGCTCGTCGGAATCGTCGTTTGGAGCCTGACCCGCGACAGCACGCCGCCATCGAGCGCTGAGCTGCTCGCGTCGTACCGCGGCGCATGGGCCTCGGCAATGAAGAAAGCGTCGGTTGAGGCGAGCTTCCCGGCCGAGCCCGTCGACATCACCGCCCTCAGGGCCGCTGGCCAGCACGAC
>CAYHCN010000462.1:0-1518 GCA_964354945.1 uncultured Eubacteriales bacterium | reverse complement strand
GCCGAGATCACCGCGTTCGCGGCGGGCGCCGGTCCTCCCGAGAACAGCATTCCAACACGCTTGACCGGTTGTGGGACTGTCACCCGAATCTCCTCCATCTCGCTCATGTCGTCGTGCGATTGCGCCCTTGCAGGGGTCTCGCACGCTACATACCCGAAGGGCCACCCGTACGTGTGCTCGAGTCGGGCGAGGATGGTCAGGAGGTGGTGCCGACCTGCCCGATCGCCCGCAGCCGTTCGTAGCGGTGGCGCACTAGCTCGCTGCGGCCCAAATCACCGAGCGAGTCGAGCGCCGTGCACACCGACGTCCCGACGGCTTCGTACATCCGAACCGGATCGTGGTGCGCGCCGCCCAGCGGTTCGGCGATCACTTCATCGACGACACCCAGCTCGAGCAGGTCTTGCGCACCCATGCGCAGACACACCGCCGCGTCGGCAGCGCGCGCGCTGTCCTTGTAGAGGATCGAGGCACAACCCTCGGGACTGATCACCGAGTAGTACGAGTTCTCGAGCATGATGATCCGGTCGCCGAAACCGATGGCGAGCGCCCCGCCACTGCCGCCCTCCCCGATGCCGACAACGACGACCGGCGAGCCGACCTCGGAAAGCGTGCTGAGCGCTTCGGCGATGGCCCAGCCCTGGCCCCGCTCCTCGGCTTCGATCCCGGGATACGCACCGGCGGTGTCGAGGAAGCTCACGATGGGCAGCCCGAACTTGTCGGCGAGACGCATGAGGCGGATCGCCTTGCGAAACCCCTCCGGGTTGGGACTGCCGAAGTTGCGCCGAACGTTCTCCTTGGTCGTGCGGCCTTTTCGGTGTCCGAGCACAGCCACTCGCCGCCCCATCAGCGTGGCGAATCCCGCGAACATCGCCTCGTCGTCGCGGAACGAGCGGTCACCGTGCAGCTCGAGCACGTCGTCGAAGATGGCCTCGAGATAGTCGTCGGTCTTGGGCCGCTCCGGGTTGCGCGCGATCTGCACCCGGTCCCACGGGCTGAGGTTGGTGTAGGTGCTCTCGTGAAGAGCCGCCACCTCTTCGCGAAGCTTGTCGATCTCGGCGACGAGCTCGGGATTCGCCGAGAGGTCCATTTCAAGGAGCGACGCGAGCTTGTCCTCGAGCTCGACCAGGGGGCGTTCGAAGTCCATCACGTAGCGGCGCGCGGTCACGCGGCACCACCCTCCTCGGCGTACTCACAGAGGTAGCCGAGGAACGAGGCGACACAATCCCTCAGGTCCTTGCGATGGACGACTTCGTCGATCATCCCGTGCTCGACCAGCGATTCGGCGGTCTGGAACCCCTTGGGGAGTCGCTGGCGGATGGTCTGCTCGATCACGTCGGGACCGGCGAAGCCGATCCGTGCACCGGGCTCGGCGATGGTGATGTCCGCGAGCGTCGCGAACGAGGCGGTCACACCACCGTAGGTCGGATCGGTGAGGATGGCGAGGTAGGGAAGCCGCGCGTCCGCGTGACGGCGGGCGGCCGCAGATGTCTTCGCCATCTGCATGAGGGACAGCATGCC
>CAYHCN010000461.1:0-1521 GCA_964354945.1 uncultured Eubacteriales bacterium | reverse complement strand
CTGCGGCCTGCGCGCCGAGGGACTTCGTTGCGTCCTCTGTGCCTGTTCTGCGCGCTGGGCGGCGCCGGCCTTGATCGCCGCAATCTCATCGGGCGTGCCAGTGTAGCGGCGAACCTTCACCACACGCTTCTTCGAGGGCGTGGCAAACGCCAGCACGAGGCTGACGACGAGGAGGACGACCAGCGTTACGCCAGCCAGCAGGAGCAGGGCAACGTTGATATTCGATGTCGGGTCGTTCGCCACCCTCAACACAGCCGCGCGCGTGGAGCTCAGATCGACCGAGCCGAGGTCTCGGACTGCCTGGACGGCCACGAACGTCATGAGACTCGAACCGCCCACTACTTCGGTCCGTCTTGCGTGTAGGTCCAGGGAATCGGGACGCCCTTGCTCCCGCCAGGATGAACGTGGTTCGCGTGGCAGTTGTCGCAATCGGTGGCCGCGTGACAGCGAAGGCACGATGGGTCATGGCGGCCCCGGCTGAGCGTGCGGTGGTCCTTCAAGAATCCGACGGGATGCGGCATGGCCATGCCGTGGCACGCGTCGCAGAAGCGACGGGACTTGTGGCAGGACTCGCACGACTGGGGGTCGGCAATCGCCAGCTCGCCGTGAGTCGAACCGAACTCGACTGGATGCGGCACGGACACCCGATGGCATTTCGCACAGAAGCCCTGCGGGTGGCATGTGGCGCAGGAGTCAGTCTGTCCCATTCCGTGGGTCTTCTTCCAGTCCTTCCCATGGGTGACCTGCCAAGGTCCCCGAGATCTCGTGCTCTTCTTCTTGCTCTCGAGGTGGCAAGTGGGACACTCCGTCGACACCGACTTCTGCCGATGGCACGCGACGCAATCGTCCATAACGGGTGCGCCGTTCCATCGAACTGAGGAGGAATGCGCGACGGCTGAGTGGCAGGGGTCGCACGACGAATCTCCAGCACAGCTGGAGTGCTGCACCCGCAAGCCACTTCCCGTGGTTACGCCCTCGAGCACCTCGCGGTGGCACTCGAGGCATGCGGCTCGCGACGTCTGAACCGCAGGGTTGCGAAAACCCATCCCAAGAACTGCCTTGGGATACATCCTGAAGACCTCCCCGGCCTTCTCGCTCGGGACGCTCCAGGCACCATTCGGGAGATGGCATCGATAGCAGTTGACGCCCAGGTGCGCGGACTCGCCGAGAGCAACGGTCTGCGCGCGATGGCAAACCGAGCAGGCCGGTCTGAACGATCCACCGACGGCGATGAGCAAGCCAACGGCAGCCAGCAGCCCGATCAGCACCGTTAGGGTGAGCCGTCGACTCCACCGTTGCTTGGGGGTGTGCTGCGATTCCATGCGATCCAATGGTGGGGGCGATCCGACTCGCGCCAGGGTCGGGTTCTGCAGAATGGTCTTCCCAGGGATTCAGACTTCGTAAGTATAGACCACCGAGAAGCCCAGATGGCCCCCGCTCGGCGGGGGCCATCGTGGTGTTTCTGTGGAGGAAGCTCCCCCCGACGCACAACTAGTACGTCCTAGTACGTCTTGCCAACAC
>CAYHCN010000460.1:0-1528 GCA_964354945.1 uncultured Eubacteriales bacterium | reverse complement strand
CGCGGCGCGGATCCGCGCGCAGGTGCAGCGCGACGAATTCATGGCGGCGCTGCGCCGGACCGCGTTGCTGGCCAGCGAGCGCTCGCATGGGGTCAAGCTGCGCCTCGAGCGCGGCTCGATGGAGCTCTCGACGAGCAATCCCGACCTCGGCGAAGCGAGCGAGGACCTCGAGATCGGCTACACGGGCGAGCCCATGACCGTGGGCTTCAATGGCAGGTACCTGATCGACGTCCTGAACGCCCACGCCACCGGCGACACGGTCGAGATCGGCCTCACCGACGAGGTCGGCCCGGGCCTGCTCCGGGGCTCGCAGGACCCGACGTACACGTACGTGATCATGCCGATGCGGCTCTGACGGGGTCTCCTCCAACGTGGCGTCGCGCACGGCGTCGCGCTATAAAGACCCGTTCGACGCAGCACGACCATGAGTACGCCTCCCAGCGCTGAGCCCGGCGAGTACGGCGCTTCGAAGATCAAGGTCCTCGAAGGTCTCGAGGCCGTCCGCAAGCGGCCCGGGATGTACGTCGGGGACACGAGCGAGCGGGGGCTCCACCACCTCGTCTTCGAGGTCGTCGACAACTCCATCGACGAGGCGTTGGCCGGTTACTGCACGCGGGTCGACGTGACGATCCACATCGACTGCAGCGTCACCGTCGACGATGACGGCCGCGGCATCCCGGTCGACATCCATCCCACCGAGGGCGTGTCCGCGGCGCAGGTGGTGCTGACGAAGCTGCACGCCGGGGGCAAGTTCGACAAGGCCGCGTACAAGGTCTCGGGCGGCCTCCACGGCGTCGGCGTCTCGGTCGTGAACGCGCTCTCCGAGGCGCTCGACATGGAGGTACGCCGGGACGGCAAGGTGTACGAGCAGCACTACCGCCGCGGCGACCCGCTGGGCCCGGTCGAGGAGACCGGCGTCACCGACCAGCGCGGCACCAAGATCACCTTCAAGCCGGGCGCGCTCATCTTCGAGACCACCGACTTCAGCTTCGACGTGCTCTCGCAGCGGCTGCGCGAGCTCGCCTTCCTGAACCGCGGCGTGCGCATCACCATCACCGACGAGCGCGACCAGAAGGGGCACGAGTTCCACTACGAAGGCGGCATCGTCTCGTTCGTGCAGCACCTGAACCGCGCCAAGACGCCGATCCACCCGGACGTGGTCCATCTGCAGGGCACGCGCGACGGCGTGGACGTCGAGATCGCGATGCAGTGGAACGAGAGCTACGCGGAGAACGTCTACTCGTTCGCGAACAACATCAATACGATCGAGGGCGGGACGCACCTGATCGGCTTCCGCGCCGCGCTCACCACCACCCTGAACAGCTACGCCGTCGCGAACGGCGTGCTCAAGAAGGACGAGGAGGCGCTCCAGGGGGAGGACGTCCGCGAGGGGCTCACGGCCGTCATCAGCGTGAAGGTGCCCGAGCCGCAGTTCGAGGGCCAGACCAAGACGAAGCTCGGCAACACCAACGTCAAGTCGATCGTGCAGACGCTGGTGAACGACCGGCTCGCCACCTATCTCGAGGAG
>CAYHCN010000459.1:0-1554 GCA_964354945.1 uncultured Eubacteriales bacterium | reverse complement strand
CCAGGACTTCCCAACCGTGTCCGGCTCTCGGGTGGTCTTCGAGGACAAGCGGCTTGGCAACTGGGAGATATACTCGCGCGATTTGAGGACACTGGCCGAATCGAGGATCACGAACAACGCAATGGACCAGCAGCGCCCCCGAATCTCGGGCAGCAAGGTCGTATACCAGGACGCCCGGAACGGGCAATGGGACATCTACCTGTACGACTTCGGAGTTCGTCAGTTCCGCCGACTGACCGACGAGGCCGCCGCACAAACGGGGCCCGACATCTCGGGTGACCGAGTGGTCTGGCAGGACAAGCGAAACGACCCGGATGGCGACATCTACCTGAAGGACCTGTCGACCGGAGTCGAGAAGCGACTGACTGATGACCCTTCCGCACAGAGGAATCCCCGTGTCTCAGGGCCATTGGTGGTCTGGGAAGACCTGAGGCACGACACGACCTCCGGCGATAACGACACTCCCTCGATCTACCTCTACGACCTACTCTCGGGGGTGGAACGTCGTATCAGCCCAACCGAGACGGCGCAGTGGGAGGCGGACATCAGCGCAACGAACGTCGTCTGGTCGACCGGCACAGTCTGGCTGGCCCGCCTGCACGTGCCGAAGCTAGTGGTCACAGCACCGAAGAACGTGATCTACAATGGCCGTCCGATCATCACCGCCACACTCTCCGACTTCGAGGGTAGCCCCCTCCAGGGCGCTGGACTGCGGATTCAGAAGTCCTCGGACGGGGTCAGGTGGAGCACTATCGGCACCGCGACGACAGATGCGTCAGGTCAAGCACGGGTCATCAGTCAGCGAATCCAGAGCAGGACCTACTACCGGGCTATCTGCCCGGGCAGCAGCCAACGGCTCTCGGCCGAAAGCTCGGCGGTCACGGTCATGGTTTGGCCATATCTCACGCTGCCGCAAGCCACCAGAGTGTGTTCGAGAACGTACCGGATAACAGGTCTCTTGAAACCGCAGCATCCCGAGGGCACCAGGGTCGTTCGCGTCTACATGGCACGCGCCGAGAAAGGGGTCTGGGCCCCGAAGGGGTACTTCTGGGCGACCGCCGAGGACTGGTACAGCTACACGCGCTACAAAGCAACCTACGCCTTCCCGAAACCAGGGTCTTGGCGATTGCAGGCCAAGCACGAGGACTGGGGCCATTCCGCCCAGCTGTCGTCGTATACCTACCTCCGAGTGCCCTAGATCGATCGGCGAGCACACCGCGGTGGCTTGGCCGCGAATAGGAAAGCCCCCTCCGGCTGGTGCCAGAGGGGGCTTTGTCACGCGTGATGTGTGGAGTCGCTACGAACGACCCCTGCGCCGCTCGGCCTGCTTGAGCTGGAGCTCGTACCACGCCCGGTCCATCTCAGCGATAGCGCGCTCCTCCGCCGCCTCGGCAGGAAGCTCGGCGAGCTCCTCGGCGGCCAGCTCGCATGCCGCTTGCGCGCGCTCGGGATCGATCTGCGAGACCGCGATCGCTCGCTTCGAGATGAGCATGACGCGATCCTCGCGGACCTGGAGGTAGCCGCCGGACACGGCGAACCACTCCCAGTCGCCCG
>CAYHCN010000458.1:0-1561 GCA_964354945.1 uncultured Eubacteriales bacterium | reverse complement strand
TGTCCGAGCGTCGTGCATCCGACCTGCTCGCCGAGATGGACCCCGACGACGCGGCTGACATCATCGGCGACCTGCCCTACGACAAGGCCGAGCGGCTGCTGCGCCTCATGGGCGTAGAGGACGCGAGCGCAATCCGCGGGCTCCTCGGCTACAAGGAAAAGACCGCCGGCGGCATCATGACCCCCGAGGTCACCACCGTGCGCGAGGACATGACCGTCCAGGAGGTCATCGAGTGTCTCCGTGGCGAGGCGGCCGAGCACGAGAGCATCTTCTACGTGTATGTGGTGGCACCTGACAAGCGACTGACGGGCGTCATCTCCCTTCGAGACCTGCTGGTGTCTGCGCCTGAGACCGGTGTAGACGAGATAGCTGAACGGGACCTGATCACCGTCGATCCCGACGACGACCAGGAAGACGTCGCCGAGACGATGAGCAAGTACGACCTCCTCGCGCTGCCCGTCGTCGACGAAGGTGGCGCGCTGCTCGGCATGGTCACCGTCGACGACGCCCTCGACGTCCTCGAGGAGGAGGCCGCCGAGGACCTCGCTCTGGCGACCGGCTCCGAGAAGGAGCGCGGGAAGGTCTTCACCCTGTGGAGCCGCATCTGGCGCCGCAGCATCTGGGTGGCGATCTGGGGCGTGTCCATCGTGGCCGCCGCGATCTGGTCGCAGCAGGCCGGCGCGAGCGTCGAGGCGAACGGCGGGCCTATGTGGCTCAACCTCGCCGTCGCGTTCGTTCCCCTCGCGGCACTGCTCCTTCCGCTGCTCCTGAGAACGGGCGAGGAGGCGTCATCGCGCGCGGTCGCCGAGATCATCGAGGGCGATGACGAAGAGCGCCCCCCTCTCGGGCGCCGCGTCCTCGGCGAAGGCGCGGTGGGTCTCGTGCTCGGCGTGGTAGCGGGACTGTTCGCGTACGCCATCGGCCTCGCGTTCTACTCCGGCCTCGAGCCCTATGCCATCACGTTCGGCATCGTGACCGGACTCGCCGTGCTGGTCACGGTCGTCTTCGGCAGCTTCCTCGCCGACTGGGCGCTCCGGCTCGCCGACGCCGACCGCAACGTCTCGTCGACGACGCTCTCGGTGGTCGCGATGGTCTTCGCGACCGGCATCTATCTGGCCCTGACGCTCGCCGCCGCGCCGATCCTGGCGTGGCTCGGACCGAAGCTGTTCCCGAGCTAGCCCCGGCACCATGACCACCCAGGCCACCGACAAGAAGCGCCGCTACGGGGTGCTCGCAGTGCTCGCCGCGCTCGGGCCCGGCATCATCGCCGCGTCCGCGGGCAACGACGCGGGCGGCATCGCCACGTACTCCCAGGGCGGCGCCACCTATGGCTACGCGATGCTGTGGACGATCCTGTTGATGACGTTCTCTCTCGTCGTCGTCCAGGAGATGGCCGCGCGGATGGGCGCGGTCACCGGCAAGGGCTACGCCGCACTCATCCGTGAGCGCTTCGGCATCCGCCCGACGCTGTTCGCGATGCTTGCCCTGCTCACGAGCAACGCGGCCACCTCGGTCGCCGAGTTCGCCGGCATCGCCGCCGCGCTTCAGCTGTTCGGCGTCT
>CAYHCN010000457.1:0-1574 GCA_964354945.1 uncultured Eubacteriales bacterium | reverse complement strand
AGCTCGGCATCTCCCGACGGCTCGGCAGGCCTGGCGCGAGGAAGCCGGCACCGTCCGCAAAGTAGAGCCGCCAGGCCCCGCGCTATGGCCCGCGCTCCGCCAGCCCTTCCTCGGCGAGCTCTTCCTCGACCGCCGCGCCCCACTCCTCGGACTCGAGGATCTTTGGCGGCTGCCGGAACGTGAAGTACTTGTGGCCGAGGTAGCTGAACACCGTCGCGAAGGCGATGGTGACGAGCTGGCCGACCGCGGGGTGCAGCCCCAGGATCTTCACCGTGAACCACAGGATCGCCGCACTCAGCAGCTGCGCCGGCAGGTACACCCCGTACGCTCGGACGATCTGCTTGCCCAAGTGCCCGGGGCTGCGAAACGCGATGTACTTCATGGTGATCGTGCTGTGGACCACCATCACCACCCACACGCCCCACTGGATCACGAGATAGTAGTAGTGCCCAAGCAGGGAGACGAGCGTGCTGTCGGAGCCTTCGAGTGACTGCAGGGACGGCCCGACGTACTTCAGCGCCAGCACGAAGATCACGTAGCTGATCGCCGTGTTCCACATGCCGACGAGCAGGTAGCGCAGCTTCTCGCCGTGCGCGTCGTAGAGGCCGCGCGCTTTGTCGCCGGCGGACTGGGACTGCTGGGACGCGGGGTCGCTCACGCCCTACTCGGCCGCCTGCTCGGTCGGTGCGGCGCCGCCGGCGCCGTTGGGGTGGAACATCCCGCCGAGGTACTTGCGCAGCGGCTCGGCCAGATCGTCTCGTTCCATCGCTAGTGCGATATTCGCCTCGAGCCACAGCAGCACGTTGCCCGTGTCGTAGCCGTGCCCCGGCTCGACCACTACGGCGTACATCTCTTCCTCCTCGAGCAGGCGGTGCAGCGCGTCGGTGAGCTGGCTCTCCCCACCGGCGCCGGGCTCGATCTCGGGCAGGATGCGCATGACAGCCGGCGTGAGCAGGTAGCGGCCGAAGATGGCGAGGTTGCTCGGCGCCATCTCGGCGGGCGGCTTCTCGACGAGGTCGGCGACCTTCCACACGCCAGGCTCGACCTCCTTGCCGGCGATGACGCCGTAGCTCGAGACGTCCTCCTTGGCGACCTCCTGCACCGCGATCACACTTGCACCCGTGCGCTCGTAGACCTCGATGAGCCGGGGCAGCAGGTCGTTGGTGGGCACGAGCACGTCGCCGAGAAGCACGATGAACGGCTCCTCGGCGGTGAACGGCGCGCCGCACATCACCGCATGGCCCAGACCGCGCGGGTCGCCCTGTCGGGTGTAGAAGACGTTGCCGAGGTCGGTGGCGTGGCGCACCGCGTCGAGCATGGCGCGCTTGCCGTTCGAGGCGAGCTGGTACTCGAGCTCGATGACCCGGTCGAAGTGATCCTCGATCGCGCGCTTGCGGCGACCGGCGATGATGAGGATGTCCTCGACGCCCGCCGCGACGGCCTCCTCGACGACATACTGGATGCACGGCTTGTCGACGACGGGGAGCATCTCTTTGGGCGTCGACTTGGTCGCCGGCAGAAAGCGCGTGCCGAGTCCGGCGGCGGGTATGATGGCTTTCATCGATGTCCTCTCG
>CAYHCN010000456.1:0-1583 GCA_964354945.1 uncultured Eubacteriales bacterium | reverse complement strand
ACCTCGATACCGTGTTCACCGCGGTCGGCAAGTACAACGTCGGTGCGATCACCGCAGACGAGCTGTGCGAGCTCGAAGAAGCGGCCTGCCCCACCTGCGGCCCGTGTGCCGGCCTGTTTACCGCGAACTCGATGAACTGCCTCGTTGAGGCCATCGGCCTCGGCCTGCCGGGCAACGGCACGATCCCCGCCGTCTACTCCGAGCGCATTCGGCTCGCCAAGAAGGCCGGCATGCGGGTGATGGAGCTGCTCGAGGCGGGAATCACCGCGCGGGACATCGTGACACCCGCGGCGATCCGCAACGCGATGGCGCTGGACATGGCGTTCGGCGGGTCGTCGAACACGGTGCTCCACCTCACCGCCATCGCACACGAGGCCGGTGCAGACGTCACGCTCGACGACTGGGCGGCCGTCTCGGCGAAGACCCCGAACCTGTGCCGCATCTCGCCGGCCAGCGACATGCACATGGAGGACCTCTACGCGGTCGGTGGCATTCCCACGATCATGCGGGAGCTCGACTCCAAGGGGCTGATCGACCGAGACGCGATGACGGTCTCGGGCAAGACGATGGGCCAGATCGCCGAGGGCGCGAAGCCCGCCGATGGCCGCGTCGTGCGCACAATCGACGACCCGTACTACCCCGAAGGCGGCCTGCGAGTGCTCCGCGGCAATCTCGCGCCCGACGGCGCGGTGGTGAAGCAGTCGGCGGTGCCGAAGGAGATGCGGGTCCACACCGGTCCGGCGCGGGTGTTCGATTCCGAAGAGGACGCCGTCGAGGCGATCCTGGGGGGGAAGATCGTTGCCGGGGACGTCATCGTCATCCGCTACGAAGGCCCCAAGGGCGGGCCGGGTATGCGCGAGATGCTGACGCCGACCTCGGCGATCAGCGGCATGGGGCTCTCCACGAGCTGCGCACTGCTCACCGATGGGCGCTTCTCGGGCGCGACGAAGGGCCCGGCGGTGGGGCACGTGAGCCCGGAGGCGGCGGCGGGCGGACCGATCGCGCTGGTCGCCGAGGGCGACTCGATCACCGTCGACATCGACGCGGCGCTGCTCACCCTCAACGTCGACGAGGCCGAGCTGGCCGCGCGCCGGGAGCGGTGGAGCGCGCCTGAACCGAAGGTCACCGAGGGCGTGCTCGCACGCTACTCGAAGCTGGTATCCAGTGCGGACAAGGGGGCGGTGCTGTCGTGAGCGAACGCGTGACAGGCGGCCAGGCGATCGTGCGATCGCTCGAGGCGGAAGGGGTCGAGGTCGTCTTCGGCTATCCCGGTGGGGTGGCGCTGCCGATCTTCGACGCTCTGTTCGACTCGAAGCAGATCCGCACGATCCTGCCGCGACACGAACAGGGCGGCATTCATGCCGCCGACGGGTACGCCAGGGCGAGCGGCAGGGTGGGCGTCGCGCTGGTCACAAGCGGTCCGGGGGCCACCAACACCGTCACCGGTATCGCGAACGCGTACATGGACTCGATCCCGATGGTAGTGTTCACCGCCCAGGTTGCACAGGCGGTCATCGGCACCGATGCGTTCCAGGAGTCCGACATCACCGGCATCACCCTGCCGATCACCAAGCACAACTACC
>CAYHCN010000455.1:0-1584 GCA_964354945.1 uncultured Eubacteriales bacterium | reverse complement strand
CAGGTAGACCGGAATGAGAAGCACGATGAGGAACAATGCCATGGCGATGTCGATGACTCGCTTCACGCCGACGTAGGTGTTCGTGCGACCGGAGCGGGTGATCTCCATGAGCGGGATGTCGCCGACGATCGTGTCCACGGTGCCGATGAACACCTCGTAGAGCTCGGGCACGACGTCGACACGCACGCGCACCTCGTCGGCAAGGACGAGCGACTCGACGAGCTCGCGCAGCGCCACCGGGCTTACCACGATGACGCGGTGGATCTTGTGCTTTGCGGCGATGACCGCGGTGCGGTCGACCTTGCCAAGGACCGGGAAGCCGCCAACGGTCCCGGGGGGCTCGTAGTCGGGGTCGGTCTTGGGGTCGACGAGGCCCTCGACCCGGAAGCCCCACTTGCCGCGCGAGGAGAGCTCTGTGGCGAGCTCGACGGCGGTCTGCCCGAGGCCGACGATCACCACGCGCTGCTCGGGCCAGCGAATCGTGCCGAAGCGCAGGAAGAGCAGCCGCCACGCGACCAGGAACGCCAGCACCACGAAGAACGCGATGAGCAGCGTCGAGCGGGCGAACGACACCGTACGCGCCCCGCCAAAGAACGCCAGGGCCGCGGTCAGGATGGTGGCGAAGACGACCGAGATCGTGGCAACTCGGAACACGTCCCAGGGGGTCTCGGTGCTCTCCGGCGTGTACAGCCGGTTCACGTAGCCGGAGCCCAGGTAGAGCGCGACGATCGCCGGCGACAGAAGCAGGAACGGGTTGAAGTTGAACGCCGGCAGCGTCCCGTTGAACTTGATGAGGAACGCGACCACGTAGCCGGCGAATACCAGAACGGCGTCGAGGACGAGCGACAGCGCTATGAACCTTCGCCGAGACATCCGTTCCTTTCAGGCGATGCGGTGCGTGCGGTAGGTGCGCGCCATTATGCGCGAGTGCGAGCGGCGTGCCGCTCTATCGCCTCGCCATACGCTTCCATAACAGCATCACACATCGCAGGGATCGTGAATTGCGTCAGGGCACGTTCGCGGGCCTGCCTGCCGAGGCGTGCGCGCAAGTCGCGATCGGCGAGCAGCCGAGAGATCGCTTCGGCAAGCGCGCGCGAGTCGTTGACCGGGACGGTGAGTCCCGTGACGCCGTCGAGGTTCGCATAGGGCACGCCGGTAGTGAGGTTCGTCGACACCACGGGTAGTCCCGCCGAGTGGGCCTCGATCTGCACCAGTCCGAACGCCTCGCTGCGAGCGACGCTGGGAAGCACGAGGACGTCGGCCGCGTGGTACCACGCGGCGAGTTGCTCGTCGCCAACGCCGCCGGGGACGAAGGTGACGCGGTCGGCGACGCCGGTGGACGATGCGATCTCGCGCAGCTCGGACTGGAGCGGGCCCTTGCCGATCATGACGAGCTGCGGTGAGGGGAGCCCCCGTGCCGCCGAGTTCTCCGCTACCCGCGCGAACGCGCGGACGAGAACGTCGGCGCCCTTGTAGTACACCAGCCGGCCGACGAACAGCACGACCGGCCGCCCCTCGAACGGTTCTCGGAGTTCGGCGGCGCGAGCGAGCAGCTCCGGGGTCTCGGCGTAGCGCTCGGTGTGG
>CAYHCN010000454.1:0-1587 GCA_964354945.1 uncultured Eubacteriales bacterium | reverse complement strand
TCGCCGCGGGCTTCACCTAAGATCCGGTTGTGGTTACCGACGAGTCCCAGATGCTCCGCGTTGACCACGAGCCGGACGCGTTTGTCGCCCACGGAGCGGACGACTTCGGCCGTCTCGTCGGTCGAGCAATCGTCGTACACGACGATCTCGGTCCGCGAGTACGTTTGTCGCACCGCCGAGGCGAGCGTGTCCCCAATGAAGCGGGCCGCCTTGTACGCAGGAATGCCGACTGTGACCAGCGGCTCTGCGACTTGCCGGGTCGTACTCGACAGCGTCGCCGGACTCGCCGAGGAGCTCAGACCTGCAGTCCGAGCCGCTTGAGCACCCACACCAACTCCTCCGGCTTCACGTACACGCCGAACGGCAGGGTAGCCTTGCAGCTCGCGATCGACTCGGCGGAGCCGCCGACGAACACGAGCAGCGGTCGGGACAACCGGTCGTCGGCGAGAATCCCCTGCGCGACGACGAGCGGGGTCATCCAGTCATCGGAGATGTCGAGAATCACCGCCATCGGCTTGGCCTCGGCGACCTTGTCGACGCAGTCCTCGCCGTCCGGCGACAGGATCGCGACGGTGTGACCCCTCGAGCTGAAGGGTGCCGAAACCTGCTCGGCGGCGGTTTCGTCGGCGTACACGAACACGAGAGTCTCTTCCACGACATCCCCCGTGACCAAGAAACTGCTGCTAAAGGGCGGTGTCCTCGACACACTGCTCGATTCTAGCACGCGCGAGAGCAGTGCCTTGGCGCTCCTCCGGTCGCAGGAATCGAAGGTGAACGTTTCCTTAGCCGCTTGTGACCTGAGCTTTCGGCACCGATACTGATTAAGACTGTCAGGTGTGCCGAAGCGGGCGCGACCAACACCGCGTCGCTTTTGCTGTGTGGTTCTTCGGCTTTGGCAGAACGCGCAAGGGGATCGGGCAACGGAAGGGGGTTCTGCAGGCCGGACAGCGGTTCACTGGGCGCGAACGAATGCTGTGCGCTGTGGGGGCGTGCGCCTCGGTCGGCCGACCATGGACGCGCGATGGCCGTGCGCAGAGCCGTGGACGACTCCGACGTCATCCAACCGAACGAGCTTGATGGCTTCGCGGACACGCCGGCCCAGGCGGACGACGTGACCTTGGATGCCGCTGCCCTCGAAGACGCCGCCGACGAGACGCCCCCGCCCGACCGCCGACGCCGACGCAGAACGATCCTCGCGGTCATCATCCTGCTGCTGTTGCTCCTGCTGTGCTCGTGCGTGTCGAGCACGCTCGTGTACTACCGAATCGGCCCCCAGCGCGCGAAGTTCCTCGCCCTCAACGCCGAATGCATGAAGTGCCACACCGAACTGCTACCGCAGTTCCGGATGGACTCGACCCACCAGCCGTTCGTAGCGAGGCATTGCACGTCGTGCCACCTCCCGCATCAGCGACTGCTCGAGGTCACCGTCGACCGGTCCGCCTCGAGCTGGACGACGCAGGTCTCTAGCTGGGTCAGATGGGGGCCGCTGCGCTTCGTGTGGGAGTGGTGGGCCGAGTTCTGGCAGAGGCTCTTCGCACCGTTCACGGGTACCAAGACCACGCAGGGCAGCAGGGTAGCCTCGACGAC
>CAYHCN010000453.1:0-1589 GCA_964354945.1 uncultured Eubacteriales bacterium | reverse complement strand
GCACGGGTGTGAGACCACGCGATTCGCAGCACGACTCGCGCCAAATGGCTGTGCGGAACTAGAACTGCTTCGCCTCCGCGGCATCCGAGAAGATCGGGAACACCTTGTCGAGGCCGGTGATCCGGAAGATCTTCAAGATGTTGTCGCGAGTGCACAGTATGCGGACACTCCCGCCCCGCTCGCGGGCGCGACGCAGCGCGCTCACCAACACGCCGAGCCCGGAGCTGTCGATGAACGTCACGCGCTCCATGTCGACCAGCACGTTGCTGCAGCCCCGCTCGATGTTGTCGACCAACTTCTCCTTGAGCACGGGGGCGGTGTACACATCCACTTCGCCCTCCAGGGTCAGCACGCACATCGCGCCTTCCTGCTCGTCTCGGATCTGGAGTTCCATGTGCTGTAGCTCCTTGGTCTGTGTCGGCGTTCCGACATTGTACTCTTGCGCACGCGCCGCTCGACAACCTCACAGGGGTACATAGGTTTCAGTCGTCCTCGGGAGGCAGCATTGGGACTCTCAATCAACCTTGTCCAGAATCCGGATGTTTGGGTCGCCGAGCTGAGCGGTGATCTGGACTACGGGGAGTGCGCCGCGTTCCGGATGCATATCGATCGCATCATTCAGGAGGCACCCCCCGCGGTGATCCTGGACCTCACCGGGATCGAGTATCTCGACAGCTCAGGCCTCGGCCTGCTCCTGGCCCTTTCCAAGGAGTACGGCGCGCAGGGCGGCAAGCTCGTCCTGGTGATCAACGACACGGTCGACAACATCCTGTCGCTCACACGCCTTAACGGCATCTTCGCCACCGCCACCGACATGACCGAGGCGCGTGCGATGGTGCCGCAGTACGCCGAGTAGACCGGCCCGATACGTCAACGGGCGCCCCCGAGGGGCGCCCGTTTCGCATACGTCTTGGCGAGAATCCCCTACGGCAGCTTCTGCGCCTCGGTGATGTTGGACTTCGCCGACTGAGCACGGTCGCCGTTGGGCTCGAGCGCCAGGTACTTGTTGTAGGCCTCGACAGCCTTGGCCTTCGCGCCCACAGAACCGCTCTTGGCCTGCTGCAGGTAGAAGTTGCCGAGGTTGAACCACACCACAGCGAAGTCGGGCTTGAGGGCCACCGCGTCGTTCGCCGCGGTGATCGCGCCCGTGGTGTCGCCGGTGTAGTACAGGACGACCGCGTAGTCGCCCAGAAGCGCGGGGTCGTCCTTCTTGACCTTCAGCGCCTGCTCGTAGGCATTGCGCGCGCCGAGGAACTGCATCGCGGGCGCGGTGGCGTTCTGGCTCGCTTGGAGCAGTGCGCCGCCCCAGTCCATGTACGTGTTGCCGAGGTTGACCAGCGCGGTGAAGCTCGTGGGCTGGCTCTGGACCACGGCTGCGAGCGAGTCGACTTGCGGCTGGTACTGGGCGTTGATCTGCTGTGCCTGGTCGACCGGCGTCTGCTGGCCCGACTGAGTCGCTGACTGGCTGAACAGGCCGCCGATGCCCGTCCCGACGAAGAGCGAGACGAACGCGATGATCAGGATAATGAGGACGACCTTGACCCACATCGGTGACTGGGACTTGTTGATTGCCACCGCAGTTCTCCTCT
>CAYHCN010000452.1:0-1599 GCA_964354945.1 uncultured Eubacteriales bacterium | reverse complement strand
CGACGTGGGAGCTGTGGGTCCGAATTGTGGTCGTCGGCGCGCTGATCCTCGCCACCCTGCTCGCGTCGAGACCGCGCCCCAGCCGCGGCGCGTGGCGTTAGGGGCCGCCGCTTCGCCTGACGCCTTGACCGCCCTGCCCTTGTCCCCGATAACGGGGGGATGAGCGACAACCCCAAGGCCAAACTCGTTCCGCGTTTCTACCTCGACCACGAGAAGGAAGAGGTGTGGCTGAACGATATGGCCGCGCGGGGGTGGAACCTGCTTCGCCGAGGCTGGCTCGGCTACCGGTTCCAGGAGGGCGAGCCGGGCGAGTACACGTACCGCGTGAGGCTCCTTCCCGATTGGGCCACCGGCGAGAAGCGTCACCAGTACTTCGAGCTCATGTGGGAGTCGGGCGTCGAGGTGATCTGCAAAGCCGGCCGCTGGGGGTACTTCCGCAAGCCGACCGCCGAGGGCACGTTCGAGCTGTCCGCGGATCTCGACTCGCTCATGCGGCGAGCCGCCCGCAGAGCGTGGTTGCTGGCGATCCCCGCCCTGATCCTGCTGCCGGTGTCTCTGAGGCTGTTCGACCGAGATCTGACGTCTCGGTTCGCGTGGGCCGACAGCGTCGGCTTGGTGCTGCTCGGGGCGTCCGTGCTGCTCGGCTTCTACGCATTCCAGGGGTTCGCAAAGGTCCGGACCCTCGCGCTGCGAAAGCAGGCCGGCAAGTAGCGGCAGCCCGGCGCGGAACGGTCCTCTCGGAAACTGCTTGACATTTCGGTTTCCTCGGTGGAAACTGACTCCCAGATGAGTTTCCATTTCCGAGAAGCAGGGCGGCAGAGAATCGGCAAAGGAGGTGCGGGATGGGTCAGAAGGAGCAGATTGCCGAGGTCTTCGAGAAGCACCTCACTCGGTACGGGTACGCCAAGACCACGCTCGACGAGGTCGCTCGCGAGATGCACATCTCGAAGAAGACGATCTACACGCACTTCGACGGCAAGCGCGACATCTATGCGTACCTCGTCGATGGGACGGCCGCCGCCGAGAAGACCAAGCTTGCCGCCGCCGTTGCAACGCTGCCGACCTACTCGGCACGGATCGAGGCCGTGATGACCTACGTCCTGCAAGCTGGGCGCGCGCACATCAACGAGACCAGCGAGACCGACTGGGCCCAGGAGCTGGAGATCGCCGGCGACGCGTTCCGAAAGGCCAACGGCGAGCTGATCCGGGAGCTGGTTCAGGCGGGGATTGACGCGGGCGAGTTCCCTGCTGGCGACGCCGCGCTGGTTGAGCGGATGAGTGCGGCGATGATCGTCGAGTACCTCGTCATGGTGAATGCCGATCCGTCGTACGACCGCGACGCCGAACTGCTCGAGCGCATCCGGAGGTTCATAGGCTAGGTACCGGAAGGGTCGGCCCCGACGGGTGCGGCCCTTTGTTCGGCCCATAGGAAACGCGAAACCCGATGGGTTTCCGAGAAGAGGAGGACTACGATGGAAACGACGACCACGACCCAGACGGCCACGACCGCCGCAGCCGTCGCAACAGTCAAGCGCACCCCGACCGTTACCGAGCTCGCGTTCAACTACCTGATGTTCGGTCTTTCGACGGTCGCGACGC
>CAYHCN010000451.1:0-1599 GCA_964354945.1 uncultured Eubacteriales bacterium | reverse complement strand
GGCGACCACGGAGGAGGCCGTCTTCCGCGGTTACTTGCTGCAAGTGACCGGCTCGCAGATCGCCGCGTGGCCCGCCGTGATCCTAGTGTCGGTCGGATTCGCCGTGCTGCACCCGTCAGCGAATCCTTTCGCCTTGATCAACATAGTGTTGGTCGCTGTCTTCTTCGCCTTCGTCTCGCTGGCACAGGGCTCGATCTGGTCTGCGGCAGGCTTCCATGTCGGCTGGAACTGGGCACAGGGCAACCTCCTGGGCGTGCCCGTGAGCGGCCTCTCGCGCGACGTCGCGATTCTCGCGCTCGGCCCGACGAAGGGCGCGGCCTGGTGGCTTTCTGGGGGCGAGTTCGGGATCGAGGGCAGCGCCCTTGCGACGGTCGTTCTCGCCGCGCTCGCAATCGGGTCATACTTCTACTACCGGCGCGCCGAGGCGGCGAGACAGGCCGAATCTGCGATCGCCGGATAGGTGACCCGGACCAACCACCTCGGCGGGGCAACACCCAGTCCAGGAACCTGACCCAGGGAGAGGCGGACCAGATGACTGCCACGGGCGAGAGCGCCCGCACTATGCCGAGCGTACCCACGCTGAAGGTGAAGCCGACCGCACTCATCGGCTTCGCGGTGGGTATCGGCTACGCACTGCTGTTCACCGTGATGGAACTCATCATGAAGGTGCCCTATACGGACATCGGCAAGACCAGCGATTCGGTGCTCCGAGGCGTCGTGATTCCCCTCGTGGTGTGCGCGGTTGTGATGGCCGCTCTAACAACCTTCTTGGGATGGTGGCGTCCGGTCATGCGGGAGAAGCCCCTGGGCGTGAAGTGGCTGTGGGCGATCCCGGTCCTGCTCGGCCTCATGGTCCTTGCCGGCATCGACTACACGCAGCTCGGCGCCGTCGGCGCGCCATTCCTCCTGTCACTGGCACTCGGCACCGCCCTCGTGGGCTTCAACGAGGAGATCGCGTACCGAGGAGTCGCGCTCGTGGCGTTCCGCGGACAGTACAAGGAGGTCTTGGCCTGGTTCTGGACCTCGCTGATGTTCGGCTTGCTGCACGGCGCTAACGTCGTGCTGGGTCAGCCGCTCGTGCCGACGATCCGGCAAGTCGTCCTGGCGTTCCTGCTGGGCACGGTCTTCTACGTAGCACGGCGAGTGACCGGCAGCCTGCTATTCCTGATGGTCATCCACGCCTTGTGGGACTTCGGAACCTTCACGTTCGTGGGCGGGCTGGAGGCTACCGGGAAGGTGGCGTTCAACCCTGCCGCCCTCGCGACGCTGCCGTTGCTGCTGGTGATGCTCGTCATGATCGCGATCGCCTCGAAGAAGATCTTCGGGAGGCCTGCCGAGTACGTTCGCTAGAGCGCGCGAACTCCGCACGCGAGCCCTCTCAGGCCACCTGAGGGGGCTCGCGTGCGTCAGCGCAAGGTCAGAGGGCGGCCGCGAGAATCATCTTCTCGGCGCGCCAGGCGGCGCTGACCGTCGCGGCGGGCGAGCGGATCGGGCGGCGCAACCAGAGCGTCGCCACGGCGTTCGCCGCGGAGGCGCGGCGGCCTAGAACCCAAAGCGAGACACGCCGCTACGGTGCCAGCAGCACCACCGCGTCGACGA
>CAYHCN010000450.1:0-1602 GCA_964354945.1 uncultured Eubacteriales bacterium | reverse complement strand
CTCACACCGCTGGGCCCGGCTCCCGAAGCGACAGCGGCGATGAGGTCTGACGGCACGGTCACCTTCACGGACGAGTCGGTCGGGCTGACCTTCAGGCCGACCGGAACGACACCGACGACTGGCGTCGTCCTGTACCCCGGCGGGCATGTCGACTACCGGTCGTACTCGACGCTGGCCCGCGACCTTGCATCGACGGGCTATCTGGCGGTCGTGACACCGATGCCGCTGAGTCTCGCGGTGCTCGCGCCGAACCGCGCCGACGAGGTCATTGCCGCTCACCCCGAAGTCGGGCGGTGGGTGATCGCCGGCCACTCTTTGGGCGGGTCGATGGCATGCACGTACATTGATTCGCATCCGGGCGCAGTCGATGCCCTCGCGTTGCTGGCGTCGTATCCCGCATCCGGTGATGACCTGCGAGGCGATGAGCTGGGAGTGGTCTCGCTTCTGGGGACGAAGGACACGGTGGTCAGCCAAGCCAACTGGGATGCCGGCAAGGCGCTGCTGCCTGCTGCGACGACGTACACGATGATCGACGGCGGCAACCACGCCCAGTTCGGCAGCTATGGCGCTCAGCCGGGGGACACGCCGGCCACGATTCCGGCGCGTCGCCAGCGTGCGGAGACCGTCGCCGCGATCAAGAGAATCCTCGCACCGTAGCGCAGACGGCTTGTGGTGGTCGGCGCTTCGCCTAGACTGGGGTGTGACGCCGAGAACCGGTGGGGAAGGGTCCTTCAGAGGGGGTCTTGCGTGCTCGACGCTGTCAGAAGCATGTGGTGGGCGACGCTCATCATGGGGATTGTCGCGGTGGTTCTCGGCCTGGTCGCCGTGTTCATGCCGATCGCGGCACTGAAGGCGATCATCTTCTTCGTGGCGATCTACGCAGTTCTGACGGGGTTGTTGGCTACCATCGCAGGTGTCCGAGCGATTCGGCACGACGCGGCTGGCTGGCTTGAGCTTGTGTGGGGGCTTCTCGGTATGGGGCTGGGCCTCTACGTGCTGTTCCAGCGGGAGAGCGGCGCCGTCATCCTGTTCCTGCTCTTTGGCATCTGGGCGTTGCTCCGAGGAGGCGTCGAGATCATCGCGGCGATCCGGCTGAGGCACGCGATGGTCGGCTGGGTCGCGATGCTGCTCGCCGGAATCGCGTGGCTCGCTCTGGGGGCGCTGTTCCTTGTCGCTCCGGGAGCGGCCGCGGTCGCGACCACCATCGTGTGGGGCGTGCTCGTCGTGATCATCGGCATCGTCACCATCGTCGCGGCGGCCTTCGCGCATCGGGCCATCAAGGATCTCGAGCAGCAAGAGTCCGCGGCGTCCGCGTTCATGCAGTACTGAGGGCCGGCAAGCCCTCTACGGATGAAGGGAGAGTTCATGTCGATCAAGGGGTCAAAGACCGAGCAGAACCTGCTGAAGTCGTTCGCGGGTGAATCACAGGCCCGCACCCGGTACACGTTCTTCGCGAGCGTCGCGAAGAAGGAGGGCTACGAGCAGATCTCTGCGCTGTTCCTCGAGACCGCGGACAACGAGAAGGAGCACGCCAAGGTCTTCTTCAAGTACCTCGAGGGCGGCGATCTGGAGATCACTGCGGCGTACCCTGCTGGCGTCATC
>CAYHCN010000449.1:0-1612 GCA_964354945.1 uncultured Eubacteriales bacterium | reverse complement strand
CAGCACATGTTCGCGGAAGTACTCGGGATAGAACGAGAGCAGCTTCTTCACGTACGTCGTCAAGAAGCTGCTCTCGTTCTATCCCGAGTACTTCAGCACATGTTCGCGGAAGTACTCGGGATAGAACGAGAGCAGCTTCTTGACGACGTACGTGTCGATTTCCTTGCCCTCGACGTCCCACATCTGCTCGTCGCAACCCAGGTGCGAGTAGGCGTAGTACGCCTCACGGATCTCGTCTTCCCCGGCGAGTACGCCTGAGGTGGCGAAGAACGGCACGGTCGCGTTGTCGGGATGCTGCGTGCTCATGCAACGAGGGATGGCGGTCATACGGACTCCTGGCTAGAGGGCGCCACGCGCTATTGTCGCACGGTCACGTGAACGACATCTCGCGACTGCCAACAGGCGCCAGGAACCGGCGCTGGAGTCGACACAGGTCTAGGCGCATGAGCTGCGCGCCCCCGAACGGGATCAGAACGCCCCGCTGAAGACGCCGCCAAGTCCCAACACCAAGACCAGCCCTAGGGTACCGGCGCTGTTTGACGCGCTTGGTAGCCAGCACACCCCGGGGTTCAGTCGTCGGTGACGTCGGCACCTTCTTGCTTGAGTCGCTCAAGACCTTCCTTCATGGCCTTGAGTTCCTGCGGGGAGTGCCCCTGCCAATTCATGACCTCGCCCGTGACCCGCAACGGCCCGTGCGAGCGGTATGACTTCGTCGGATTGCCTGGATATCTCTTGTCCGTCAGATTGGGGTCATCCTCGATCTGGGCGGTCGGTTCCACTATGTAGATCCTGCCGCGGCCTTCCCCGACTGCCAGCTCCGCCCCCCAGGTGGCTGCATCTAGTGTCCCGGTCATGTAGGCGTAGTTCGCTGTGCGACCCCGCTCGCCAAAGTTGGCAGGACGGCCGGACTCGATCAGGTCTCCCGGCTTCAGGTCGGCCTTCGTGCCGTGGTAGAACCGCTCCACACCGGTGCCGTGACATGTGGGGCAGGCCCGCTCGTCGATTTTGCCCTGGCCCCGGCACACCGGGCATGGATGCGACACGACGAACGGGACAGGGTCGGCGGCCGGGCCGCTATTCGAGTCGTCGATGACTGTCATCTGTTCGCTCCTCATGCTCTTCCGCTGCGCTATCGAGGTGTTGCCGATGCTACTTCGGGCGTGTGCTGAGCATTCGCCCATCGGCGGAACCATGACTCACTATGCTGGGCGGCGCCGAGCCGACGGGTGTTGGCCTCAGCGACCGCGACTACGCAACCGTCACGACGATGTTCCCCAACTTCCGCCCGGTCTCGGCGTACCGGTGAGCCTCGACCATCTGCTCCAGCGGAAAGCGCCGGTCGATGACGGGGCGCAACTCCCCTGCCTCGACCAATCCTCGAAGGTAGGCCAGGTCCTCGCCGGTTCCGCTGGACGCCGCGAACGACACCCGCTTCTTGCTCCCCCTTGCCGCCCACCTGGCGCGAACGATCTGCAAGAGACCGGGATTGGCCATGAGCAGACATCCGGTCTCGTTCAGTGACCTCACCATGCGACCGGACGGCGTGTGGCGGACCACGTCGAAGATGACGTCATAGGTCTCAGATCCGTCGGTGAAGTCCTCCTGGGAGTAG
>CAYHCN010000448.1:0-1640 GCA_964354945.1 uncultured Eubacteriales bacterium | reverse complement strand
CTGCTCCGTGCGCCGGTTTCGATACTGGACATACATCGGGATGGCCACGACGGGCAGGAGGAAGACAGCCACCGCCCAGCGGTACGGCCGGCAGTCGGACGCCCCGCAGGAGAGGACTTCGAGGCGGCGGATCGCGAGGGCGTCCGACGCAACCCAGACAACCCCCGCAGCAGGGGCAAGCACCGCGACCATGAGCACGATGTAGATGTATGCAAGCGTGTAGTGCGGGTGCACGAAGCCTTCTCCAACCGACGGGACCGAAAGACCGCGGCCCGTCACAACCAGCCGACTGTCGCCGTGTCAGCGAAGAGCTTGCCAGATTGTAAGGAGACTTCAGGCTTCGTTCATGTTTCAACACGCAACTGGTGCGCTTTGGTCGGCGAACGGCAGCTAGAACGGCCTTCGGGCCTGGACTCGCACGCTCTGGAACTTGCCCGCTGCCTCGCGCAATTCCTCGTAACTCACGCCGCTGTGCGCCGAGTACTCCTCCACGAGATCCGCCGCCACCATGTCCTCGGGATCGTAGGTGCGCTCCTCGGTGACCTCGATGTCGGTGAAGCCGGCCTCGGCGAGCATGCCGAGGAACTCGTCGCGCAGCACGGCCCCGGATAGACATGCCACGTAGGCGTCGACGGAATCGCGGATCGCCACGGGCACCTCACCCAGCAGCACGATGTCGGAGACGGACAGCCGCCCGCCGGGCTTCAGCACGCGATACGCATCGTTCAGCGCCTGCTGCTTGTCGGGGACGAGGTTGATCACGCAGTTGCTGATGATCGCATCCACCGTGCCGTCGGCCACGGGCAGGTGCTCGATCTCGCCGAGCCGGAACTCGACGTTGTCGAAACCGCCGGCCGCAGCGTTGCGTCGCGCGCGGGCGATCATCTCGGGGGTCATGTCGACACCGATCGCGCGGCCCTCGGGGCCGACGCGCTTCGAGGCGAGGAAGCAGTCGATGCCACCGCCGCTCCCCAGGTCGAGCACGGTCTCGCCGGGCTTCAGCGCGAGCAGCGCAAGGGGATTGCCACACCCGAGGCCCAGGTTCGCGCCGTCGGGGATCTCCTCGAGCTCGGCGGCGTCGTAGCCAAGCTCGGAGTTCAGCGCGCGCACGTCTACCACCGCGCCGGTGCCGCACCCGCACGCGGACGCGCCCGCACTCACTCCACAGCAGGAGGTCCCGTTGGTGGCGTGCCCCGCGTAGCGGTCCCGGACCGCCTCCTTGATGTCGACCGTGTCGTGCATGGCAGGCTCCCTTCCTCGGCAAGCTTGTTGCCGCTTGTTACTTCGATACCCATCGAACTATCTGTTTGGTATCATACTTCGACGGACATCGAAGTTGTCAAGCGGTTGGAGTCGTGATGATCGGGACGCCTGTCACCGAGGCCCGGCAAGTCGACGCGATCTTCCGCGCTCTGGCCTCCCCTCCCCGCCGAGAGATCCTCCGGCTGCTCGCCTCCGGTGAGGGCGCGGAGGACGAGCGCTGCTGCGGGGTCGGTGCCGTGTGCGCGTGCGTGTTCTCCGATCGACTCGGCCTGGGTGCGCCGACGGTGTCGCATCACATGAAGGCACTCCTCGAGGCGGGGCTGATCACCGCCGAGAAGCGCGGTCTGTGGGTGTACTGCCGACTGCGGCCGGGGGGG
>CAYHCN010000447.1:0-1643 GCA_964354945.1 uncultured Eubacteriales bacterium | reverse complement strand
TCAGCGGAGTCTTCGCTTCGCAGGCGCCGAGAGGCCACGCCGAGGACCTGCTCGCTCATCCCCCGCATCACCGGACGCAGGAGTGAGCGCTTGCCGTCGGGTGCCTTCACGTAGAAGTCGAGGAGCGCCTCGGCGCCGGCGGGACCCGCGGCATGCAGGATCTCGCCTGCCATCGCGGCGTCGGCGTCGGTAACGGGAGCCGAGCACACGTCGGCGAGGACCTTCGGGTCGGCGAGGGTGTTGCGCGCCGCGGCGACCTCCTCGGTGAGTGCGGGGTCGAGCGCGAGCTCGTCGAGGCAACGGAGTGCCTCCCGAACGACGGGGAACGCCCCGTCTCTCGCTGCATCCGCGAGGACCGAGCCGATAGCCCGGACGTTGTCGACGTCGGGGGACAGCTGCGCGATCGCGGTGGCGGTCGCCAGCGAGCGGCTCGACGCGAGCTGGGTCGCAGAGAGCGCCACCTGCCGCTCGATGTCGCCGGTGTCCTCGGGCTCGGCCATGATCGCGGCCATGTGCTCGGCGGTCTGTGCCGTGGGCTCGTGGCCGAAGTCGGGGTCGTAGGACGGGCCCGGCTCGAGCAGCATGGCGAGCATCTTCGCGGTCTCCGGCGGGAGGTCGAGCGCTCCGGCGATCCGCTTAGGCTCCGTCCCCGCTTGCGCGGCCACGAGTGTGAGCAACCGGGCGAGTGCGGCGGGCTTCATCCGCGAAATGATATCGAGCATGCCCTCCATGCGGTGACCGTTTGCGTCGGCCTTCAGCGACCATCCGAGCACCTTCATGCGGGTGTCCTCGTCCAGTCGCATCAGCGCCTGAGACACCCGTTGCGATGCGATCTCGCGCGTCGCCTGCTGGAGGCGCCCGACCGCGGTCTCGACATCGTCCTCGCCGGCCCCGTCGGTGGCCGACCGTGCCCAGTGCTTTGCGGCGTGGGCGAGCTGCTCGGCGATCTCGTCGAGCGGTGCGGCCATGAGGTCGACGCCAAGCAGGCCCTCTTCCTCGGTCGCGCGCAAGGTGACCTCGATGACTGCGAGGTGTGCGACACCGAGCGTGACGAGCATCGTCCGGACGCCGCCTTGGCTGCGCACCGACGCGTGATCGGCGTTGGCGACCGCGACGAAGTCGCGCGCCTCTTCCGCGGTCACTCCCGGTGCGATGATGAGCTGGCCGACCTGGATCGCGTGCAGCGACTCAGCGAACGTGACGACCTGGCTCTGCCCGGCAGCCAGTTCCATGTCGCCAAGGCGGAATCCCTTGGGATCGACGGTGTAGCGCAGGGGCCCGGTGAGTCCGGCGACGCCGTTCGCGCGCTCCGCGAACGCCTTTGCCGCCTCGGCCGGAAGCGAGCTCGAGGGCGGGTACAGGCGTGCGGAGTAGGCCGCAGCAGCGAGCAGCCGCAGTACCTCCTCAGCGCGAGGGTAGCCCTCGGATTCCATCGCGACCCTTCCACGAGACGATGCCGACTCGCCCACTGGCGAATCGGACTCCCCCTTGTTATCGGCTTGTTCGCGCGCGGGTAGAGACTCGTGCTTTGGATGCGCGTGCAACTCGCCGATAGAAGGGCTGCAAGGTTGGGACATGCACGGTCGGGTCGATGGAAGGACGCCGAAGGCCGGTGGCCCTCAAGACCGACTCATACTATCGCC
>CAYHCN010000446.1:0-1644 GCA_964354945.1 uncultured Eubacteriales bacterium | reverse complement strand
AGCTCATCTACGGCCCTAAGCCGAACAACGTCTTCGCCTCGCCGAGCAAGCAGGCGTGCCAGAAGTGCCACACGACCTACCGCCAGGTGTCCCCGAACGGTGACCTGCTGATCCCGCATCGGGCTCACGTCCAAGTTCTGAACCTGGACTGCCCGGTGTGCCACAAGGACCTCGTGCACTCAGCGAACAAGCAGGGGTTCAACCGGCCCGAGATGGAGACGTGTCTCGAGACGTGCCACGACGGCAAGAAGGCCACCAACCAGTGCGTGAAGTGCCACACGCAGAAGGAGGTGCCTGAGAGCCACCTTCAGAAGAACTGGCTGGCGATCCATCCCGAGATGGTCAACAAGATCGACTGCGGCAAGTGCCACGCGTGGACGCCCAAGTTCTGCGACGACTGCCACTCCAAGAAGCCGAAGTCCCACGTCGGCAACTGGAAGAAGAACCACGCCGCAGCCGCCGAGGCTCGCGGCGAGAAGGGCTGCCTCGTGTGCCACGGCGGCGAGAAGTTCTGCAAGCAGTGCCACGACTGACGCCGCGGCGCGGCCAGGCCACCTGAGGAGCAAGCGTGTCCGACGAGCTCGACACATCGCAGACCAGCCCCGAGCCGAAGGAAGGCGGCAAGCGCTTCCGTCGCCGCGAGCGCGATCGCTCGCCCGAGGCCAAAGCGCGCCGCCGCAGGCGCTGGCTCATCGCCGGCGGCGTCGCACTCGTCGCGCTGGCGCTCGTGATCGTGCCCGGCTACCTCTCCTCACGCTCGCAGTTCATGAAACGCTACGAGAAGTTCCAGCCGCAGTACCATGCGTGGGCGACCTCGGTACACTCCTCGGTGCGTTGCGAACAGTGCCACGTGAAGCCGGGGTTGTTCCCTCAGACCGCCTACCGCGCCTACATGCTCGGTCAGTTCTACGTGTCGCTCGTGGCGCGGTCGGATCCGCCCAAGGCGATCGGTTCACCGCCCACGAACGCTGCGTGCCAGAGCTGTCACCCCGACTACCGCACCGTCTCGCCGTCCGGTGACCTCAACATCCCGCACCGTGCTCACGTCGGCGTCCTGAAGCTCGATTGCGTTCAGTGCCACGGCTACCTCGTGCACGACAAGAATCCCGAGGGCAACAACAAGCCGCGGATGGAGGCATGTCTGACCTGCCACGACGGCAAGCAGGCCAAGAACGCGTGCACCACGTGCCACACCCGCAAGGCGGCGCCCGCCAACCATCGCGCCAAGGACTGGGACATCATCCACCCCACGATGCAGGCCAAGATGGACTGCGCGAAGTGTCACGGGTGGACCGAGAACTGGTGCGCCGAGTGCCACACTCGGCGCCCCGGCTCCCACGTGAAGAACTGGCGCAGCAAGCACGGCGCGGCGGTCAAGACGCGGCGCAACTGCGAAGCCTGCCACCAGGCCGAGTTCTGCATCAAGTGCCACGGCGAACTCCCGAAGCTCAACTTCAACCCCTCTGTCTCGCTGGTCAGGTAGGCCTGCCCCATGAGTGTCCAGCGCGTACTCGTCGTAGACGATGAGGAGTCCATCCTCAAGGTGGTGGACTACGCGCTGACCCAGGAAGGGTTCGAGGTGCGTACCGCGCCCGACGCCGAGGGTGCCGAGTTTCTGCTCTCGCAGATACCCGTGGACCTCGT
>CAYHCN010000445.1:0-1649 GCA_964354945.1 uncultured Eubacteriales bacterium | reverse complement strand
GGTGGCGATGACCGCGCCGGTATCACCGTTCCAGTAGATGGTCTTCCCGTCGCTGTTCGCCGGCAGCCACTGGATAGCCGGCTGCTTCGATCGCTTCGACGTCGAGTAGCCCGTCGGAACGCCCTTGCGATTCCACTTCTCCGCGAGTTCCCGGGTGTACTGAACGGGCGTTCGGATGAACCAGACCACGGCGACAACGACCGCGATATTCACGACCCATCCGAGCACGCCTCGGCGTTCGGGCGGGTTGTCGGGCGCGATGAGTGACGCAGCGGCGAGCGCGACGAGGACTATGAACGGGAGGGTCGGAGACGCGATCCGCAGGTTGATGTCGGTGAGGTTCGTCGTCGCTACATAGACGAGGAACGCCGAGTAGCCCGCGACGAAGGCCGCCGACACGGCTACAGGGCCCTGCCGCAGCGCCTCCCACTTCAGTACCGTCCTCCCGCGCCACAGGAAGATGGCGACTACGATCACGAGTCCCCACTGCAGCACCGACTGGGCGTTCTGCATCTTGGTTGCCGGGTCGAGGAACGGCGACATACCCCACTTGATGATGAGCTCGAAGTTCTCGGGGGCGGTTCGAATCGCCGGCGCTCGCTTTCCCGTGACCGATCCTGTGAGCACGAGGGTGCGGATCATCCACAGCGCGAGCGGGGCAAAGGCGATTCCCCCGAAAAGCGCTGCCGAGACGAAGCGCTCCCTGCGCGTCCGGCCGAGGGCGAACACCGCGAGGGTCGCCACGGCGAGCAGGACGACGCCGGGATAGCGCTCCAGACAGGTCAGAGCGGTCACGGCGGCCGCGCCAACGAGCCACGGCCACGTCCGCCATTCCCAGTAGAGAGACAGAGCGAGCACTGAAGCGACGAGTAGCGTGATGAAAAGAGGCTCGCTCCACACGTGTCCGAAGCTCAGGAGCACAGCTTCGCTGCAGGTGAGGAACAGGGCCCCTGCGAGCGCGAGCAAGACCGAACGGGTGACTCGCCATACGAGTGCGGTGAACGTTGCGCTCAGTGCGACCATCAGCACGACGTTGAGGCCCCGCACCCAGTCGAGCACCTGGAACCCGAGTGCGTGGCCGAGTGCGAGCACTATCGGGTACAGGGGAGGCCACCACTGCAACGGCGAGCCGTTGTTCTCGACGAATCCCTGACCTGCGAGGAAGCTCCTCGACGCCGCAATGTAGTGCAGTGAGTCAGGCGTGAAGTTCGTCCCGTACTTGGCGGTTGCCTGGAGCACGAGTTGGGCGGCGAAGAGGCCGATAATGGCCGAGCCGAGAACGGCCGACAGGGGCGCGAGCCACCGCGGAAGCGGGCTGGCCTGGGAGGCGGGCGAGGTCACCGCGCCAGTGTATGCTGTGGCAGTTCCCGCAGCAACCGCGGAAGGCGGTCGCAGCGGAGGGGAATGCCCGTTCCCGTGGCCCGCGCACCGACTGGTCGCTGGCGCTGCGTCGCACACCCGGAGAGCAGTGGATGAGGCGGATCGACCTTCCCCGCATCGCAGTGTGGATAGCGATCGGTGCCTTGGGCGCCAAGGTGTTGGTCTCGCTGTCGATCGGCGACCTGTCGGTCGTCGCGTTGGTCTTGCTAGCCGCGGTCGTCGCGTGCATGGTCGGGTTGGGCGAGCTGCTCGCTCGCGCGATCGGCCCG
>CAYHCN010000444.1:0-1651 GCA_964354945.1 uncultured Eubacteriales bacterium | reverse complement strand
ACGTTAGACGCAGCACCCGCACACGCTGTCCAGGCTGCGAGGGAGAGATCCATCTTCGAGTGCGATGAAGTCATCTCGCTGGCGTCGCGGTTCATTGATGAGAACCGTGAGATCGTCGTCGCGGGCGAAGAAGGCCGCGTCGTCCTCGGGCGTGCCTTCGCGTTTCGGCGGGATGCCCTGCCACTCGGCGCGTGGATGCAGCGGCACATCGAGTCGGCCCTTCGTGACAACGGCCTTTGGTGCGAAGGCGCGACCCTCGCCATCGATCTTGACTACGGCGCGGACTGGGAGGAAGGGGACGACTACCCCTCGTGGCCGGCAGACGCGCCTTTCGTGGTCTGGGCTGATCGAGCGCTCTTCTCCGGCAAAGCCACAGCCACGGCGCGCCAGGTCGAACCCGCTCCGGCTGGCTATGAGGATGACGACGCGTACATGGAGATCCCCACCCTCTCGATTCGCCTGACGCGCGCGGGTGAGGCGGCCGCCCTTCCGCCCGCGACGGAGGAGTTCCTCGACGACGAGCCTGAGCAGGACAGCGGGAACGGTTGGTGCGTCGTGTGGCTAGTGGCGCTAGTCCTGGTCGCTGCATTCGCCGTTGTGGGCGTCGTAGCCACAGTCCCATGGGTCATCGGACGCTTCTGACTGGTGCGCGTCTAACAAGCGCATCAACCCGGCGGCGCAAGGTAGACTCGGAAAGAGAGGCGCATGACCGCGGGTTATGCGCACAAACGTTATGAGCACAGGCTGAAACTCGGAAGGCGGTGTGAGCGGCGTTGGACGTGGGCTCGACCCGTCGCTCCCAGCAACGCCCAGGGGTCATCATCTGGGGTGCCATCCTCGCTACGCTGGTCGTTGGTCTGGCTGTCGTCGGACTCGCACGGTGGTATTCGTACAGACCCGTGGCGATGCCGGTCGGAATCTACAAAGCGCTCAACTACGACACGTCCCGCCTCGCTGGATCGAGCACGTGGATCTTCTCCGCTCCAGCGAATCAGCTGGGAGCCTTGGACGCTAGGAACTGGACCGCTCGGACGGAACCCAGCACGCGTTACGAACTCGACCGGAAGTCAGTTTCACGTACCGCCTTCGAGTCAGCGATAGAGGCCTCGAGCGTGACAAGCTTGGATGTGACCGTAGAGCAGGTAGGCAGGATCGCCGCGCTCAACATCCCACCGCAACCCTACATCGGGCCGCACTAGCCTCTCGTGCCATAGGTGGCTCATAACAAGCGCATCAACCCGGCGCCGCGAGCCCGCCGTAGAATGACAGGGAAGTGGCGCGCGGGTTATGCGCCTCGACGTTAGATGGAGTGCGACGACGGCAGGAAGTGATGATTCCTCCTCGACGACCAACCAGTCTTCTGCTCCTGGCTCTCCTGGTCGCAGTGTCCCTCCCGGCATGCGTGCAGAAGCCTGCAATCGAGACATATGGGTTCGGCCGCTTCGACGGGCGGTCGATCGAGTCGGTCATCGATACCCGCGCCGTTGAATCCCAGTTGGCCTACCGCAACGGCGGCAAGGCGAAGTACAAGGCTTTCACCGCGGCAATCGCTCAACTGCGCGAGTCTCTCGGGCCGAATGCAAAGACCTACCCCCTCGATAGGTGGCCTGAGTGCGTCGTCGGGGTCTCTGGCACCAGAAGCGCCGTAGTG
>CAYHCN010000443.1:0-1659 GCA_964354945.1 uncultured Eubacteriales bacterium | reverse complement strand
CAGCGCGTCTTCTATCGCACCGAGCGCGTCCGCCTGGCCTGCCGAGAGAGTCTCGTGCCGCGGCGCGGGTCGTTCGCGGACCGCGGCGTCGCGGAACCGGCGCCGCCGCTCCACGCGCACCACGCCAAGCGACTCGAGGCGCTTCACGGCCCCATCGACACTCCCGAGGTCGGCGGCCAGCTCCGCAACGCGCAGCGGACCCGCCGACAGGGCTTCGAGTACCGCACGCTGCATCGTGGCACGGGCCGAAGGATCGAACGATGACGCCGTGGCGGTGAGCTCGACCCACCGGTCGTCCACGGCGGCGACGGCGGCAGCCTTGAGGGCCCAGCTCCCGTCGGCCTGCCTGACCGCACGCGGTGTTCCACCCGGCGGGGTGAAGAGCCGGACCGCTTCGGAAAGCGGGCTCAGGTACGTACTCGCCACCCACTGGGCGGTGGTGACCGCGGCGGGCCGGAAAAACGGTTCTTCGAGCACGGCGGTGATGCCCTTGAGCCCCTCGGCCTCGCCCTCCTCGATGCCAATGACGTATCCGACCGCACAGCGGTGACCGAACTCGACCAGCACCGGTACGCCGACATCGACGGCTTCCTCGAGCTCGGGAGGCACCCTGTAGTCGAAGGGCGTCTCGAGGGCGCGGGTTGGGATATCGACAATGACCTGGGCGATGCGCATGGAGCGTGGAACGCCTCCTCGAGGCGGTCGGGGTGGGCACGGTCCAGCATAGCGAAGGCCGCCGACATCACGGGGATGCCGACGGCCTCGACGTTCGAGGAAGCAGGCGATGCTACTCGGAGAGCCCTGCCGCCTCGGCCAGCGCCTGGGTACGATCCGTGCGCTCCCAGGTGAAGTCGCGGTCCGCGCGGCCGAAATGGCCGTAGGCCGCCGTCTTGCGGTAGATAGGGCGGCGGAGGTCGAGGTCGCGGATGATCGCGCCTGGCCGCAGGTCGAACACCTCTTTGACCGCGCGCTCGATCGCGCTCACGGCCACCTTCTCGGTTCCGAAGGTCTCGACCATGACCGAGAGCGGATGGGCGACGCCGATGGCGTAGGCGAGTTGGAGCTCTGCGCGATCGGCGAGGCCCGCGGCAACGATGTTCTTGGCGACCCACCGCGCAGCGTAGGCACCTGAGCGGTCGACCTTTGTGGGGTCCTTGCCCGAGAAAGCGCCGCCACCGTGACGGCCCATGCCGCCGTAGGTGTCGACGATGATCTTGCGGCCCGTCAGGCCTGCGTCACCCATCGGTCCGCCGATCACGAAGCGTCCCGTGGGGTTGATGAAGATCTCGGCGTCGCCGTACTCAAGGCCCTCGAGATCGAAAACGGGCTTGATGACGTGCTCGATGAGATCGGGCCGGAGAAGGTCCTCGATGTCGACGCCGTCAGCGTGCTGCGTGGAGATCAGGATCTTCTCGACGGCGACCGGCTTGTCGTCGACGTAGCGGACCGAGACCTGCGTCTTGCCGTCGGGGCGTAGGTAGTCCAGCACGTCGCCCTTGCGGACTGCTGTGAGTCGCTCGGCAAGGCGATGCGCGAGATAGATGGGCATGGGCATGAGCTGCGACGTCTCCGTGCAGGCATAGCCGAACATCATGCCCTGGTCTCCCGCGCCGATGAGGTCGAGCGGGTCGACACCCTGACCGTGCTGCACCTCGAACG
>CAYHCN010000442.1:0-1661 GCA_964354945.1 uncultured Eubacteriales bacterium | reverse complement strand
ACTGCCTCGGCGGACTAGCTGCGCGACGAGGGCGTCAAGGCCGGGGTGCTCGGCATCAGGACCTACCGGCCGTTCCCCGCGGCTGCGCTTCGCGCCGCGCTCGTCGGTCGCAAGCTCGCGCTCGTCGTGGACAAAGCGCTGAGCTACGGCTACGAGGGACCGATATGCACCGACGTCCGTGCGTCGCTCCTCGGAACGCCCGAGGCGCCCACCGTCTTCGGCGCGGTCGCGGGACTCGGCGGACGAGACGTCTCGCCGGCCGACCTCTCCGACGCTGCACGCCGGGCGATCGCCGATCTCGGCGAGGGCATCGCCGAGCGGCCCACCGACTGGATCCGTCTGAAGCGGGAGGCGTGACGTGGCAACGAGGATCATCGACCTTCCCGAGCAGGAATGGGTCCTATCGGGCAACCGCGCGTGTGCGGGATGCGGCATCGGCATCGGCCTCAGGGCGATCACCAAGGCCCTCGACGGCAAGATGGCGATGGCCGTCCCGGCGAGCTGCCTCACCGTCCTCGGCGGCATGTACCCCATCTCGTCGGTCGAGGTGCCGTGGGTGAACGTAGCGTTCCCCAGCACCGCGGCTTCGGCGGCGGGGCTCGCAGCGGGGCTTCGCGCGCTGGGTCGAAGCGACGAGATGACCGTCGTGGCCATGGCCGGCGACGGCGGCACCTCCGACATCGGTATCCAGGGTCTTTCGGGCGCTGCCGAGCGCAACGACGACTTCATCTACATCTGCTACGACAACGAGGCGTACATGAACACCGGCACGCAGCGCTCGGGCATGACGCTGCCGGGTGCGCGGACGACCACCACGTGGAGCGGGAAGCGCGAGAACCCCAAGGACCTCCCGCGCATCATGGAGGCTCACAACGTCCCCTACGTCGCGTCGACCTCGGCGGTATACCCCGCGGACGTCTACGACAAGGTCCTGAAGGCCAAGGGCATCCACGGCCTGCGCTACATCCACATGAACGTGCCGTGCCCGAGCGGTTGGGCGTTCGACCCGAAGGACACCGTACGTCTCGGCCAGCTTGCGGTGGAGACCGGCCTCGTCGTGCTCTACGAGATCGTGAGCGGCGAGCTGCGCCTCACGGGGAAGAGCAAGTCGCTCGTGAAGAGCGGGCTGAAGCCCGTGTCCGAGTACCTCGGCACGCAGGGCCGCTTCCGTGGGATCGCGGCAGAGACCGTCGAGCAGATCCAGACGTGGGTCGATATGGGGTGGGCCGAGTACGTGCAGCGCGATGCGGGGATCTGCGAGATCTTCTAGCGCACCACGCCCGATACAGCGAGCCGTTGCGACGAGCGGCTGGTCACGTCGTGAGTCTTGCACCCACCTCGGGAACCAGCGCCTCACGCCCGTCGTCAGGTAGTGCCTTGATCGCCGACCACACCTCAGGGCAGTGCGTCTGAGGCGCGAGCCCGAGGACCTCTTTGAGCGCGGCGTCGACCTTTGTCCGATGCTCTTTGTCATAAGGGATGTCCAGCGTCTCGAACATCCAGCCAAGGTGTCGCTGGTAGCACGTCATGCCGGCGCGACCTTCTCTACCTTCGTCACTGTCGCGCCCGACCGCTGCTCCAACGTGCCGGAGTAGGCGAGCCCGCCGATACGGGCGCCTTCGCCCAGGATCGCGTTGCCTGCCCGCACCGAGTTCGCCGTG
>CAYHCN010000441.1:0-1679 GCA_964354945.1 uncultured Eubacteriales bacterium | reverse complement strand
CGTTGACATCGACGAGGGCGCATCGCATACTGCGTCTTCGCGTTGATAATCCCAAAGCACCACCATCCGCTGCCAAAGACAGCAGGCACCCCGATCGGGGGTTTAATGGAGGGCCAGCCTTCCGCCAGCCGAGGTGGCCGAAGCGCACACCATCGAGAGTGTGCCGAGCGAACGATCTGCTCGCGGCCTCCGCTGTCACCAGACGCGGGGGCCGTGTTCGTTTGTGAGGGCATGACACTCCTCGCCGACGCGCGGCCGCCGGAAGACCCCTGGGTCAGCCGGCAGTGCGTGCGCGAAAGGAGGGAAGGAATGCCGACAAGCCAGAAGCAAGACCAGATCACTGAGATCAAGGACCGCTTCTCGGCGAGCCAGTCGGTCATCCTCGCGGACTACCGCGGGCTGACCGTCAAGGAGATGCAGCAGCTGCGCGTGAAGCTGCGCGAGAGCGGTGCCGAAGTGAAGGTGTACAAGAACACCCTCACCCAGATCGCGCTCCGTGAGCTCGAGTTGCCGAGCCTCGACGAGTACCTCGAGGGCCCGACAGCATTCGTGTTCTCCGAAGGCGATCCTGTGGCTCCCGCCAAGGCGCTCACCGCGTTCATGAAGGATCACGCCGCACTCGAACTCAAGGGCGGTTTCGTCCAGAGCGCAGTCATCGACGTCGCCGGCGTCAAGGCGATCGCGACGCTGCCGAGCCGCGAGGAGCTGCTCGCGAAGCTCATGGGTACGCTCGTCAACCCCGTCCGCGGATTCATGTCGATGTGCAACGCACCCGCCGGTGCGCTCGCACGCGTCATGCAGGCCGTGGCGGACCAGAAGGCTGCCGCGTAGTCCGGCGGCGAGAAACACACGCCGCACCCCGCGGCACCTGACAGTTCGCGAGTGCGCAGACGCACTCGGCGAGAGAGATTCAAGAAGAAGGAGAGTACAGAACCATGGCAGATCTCACCCGTGAGGACATCCTCGAGTGGGTCAAGTCGGCCCCCGCGCTTGAGCTTGCTGAGCTCGTCAAGGAGATGGAAGAGGTCTTCGGTGTCTCGGCCGCCGCGCCGGTCGCCGTTGCCGCTGCTCCCGCCGCCGGTGGCGGCGAGGCCGCTGCCGAGGCCGAGAAGGACAGCTTCGACGTCGTTCTGACAGGCGCCGGTGCCCAGAAGATCCAGGTCATCAAGGTCGTCCGTGAGCTCACCTCCCTGGGCCTCAAGGAGGCCAAGGACCTCGTCGACGGTGCCCCGAAGCCGGTGCTCGAGGGTGCCGCGAAGGATGCCGCCGAGGCCGCCAAGACCAAGCTCGAGGACGCCGGCGCCACCGTCGAGCTCAAGTAGCTCGCGCCCGCTGAATACGCACGACGGCCGGGGCCCGCTGCGGTCCCGGCCGTTCGTCATCTCTTCGCCGCCTTGCCGCGGTTTCACACGAAGCGGATACAGGAACGCCCGCCTCCAGGGGCGCGCGAGTGAGCGTCGATGAGTTGGGGAACAAGGCGCACGAAAAGTGTTGACGTACTATGCGCCGTTGCACTATCTTATACGTTTGCGACTATTGTCGGTCGCATCGCCTTCTCGAAGGAGGAATCGCCTGGTGCCTCGCGGAGATTCTACCCCCGTCGTCCGCACCGGCCTTCGCGAACGACGCTCGTTCGCGAAGATCCCGGAAGTACTCGATGTCCCCAATCTTATCGCCAT
>CAYHCN010000440.1:0-1684 GCA_964354945.1 uncultured Eubacteriales bacterium | reverse complement strand
CGCGCTGACGCCAATGACCATCGTCTGCGAAACGAGAGGCCGGCGCGGCGGGCGGGGACGGTCGGGGCGTGCCCGCTCAGGCGTGGCGGGACGTGTCGGTGAGCCCGGCGACTGGCCGGGGATCGGCAGCGATTGGTCGGTCATGTTCGTGTCAGTCTATCCCAGGCTCTCGGTGACACGCTTGTCGGCGGCACTCCATGGTATGTATCCTGCTTCCTCACGACAGCAACCCTGGTGCCGTCCTCGGCGCCTTGGACCGGACCCGAGAGGAGCGTCGCGCGACATGCCCCTGTACGACTATCGATGCACCGCCTGCGGCACGACGTTCGAGGTCAACCGCCAGGTCGGTCGGGCTGGCGAAGAGTGCTGCCCCGACTGCGGCGCGGACGCGAAGCGTGTCTTCACTCCCGTCGGCGTCCACTTCAAGGGCAGCGGGTTCCATAACACCGACTACCGCCCCAAGCCCACCGAGACTTCGTCGGGCTGCTCGGCCGGTTCTGAGACGTCCTCCGCGTGCGACAACTGTCCCGCGAAGAACTGATGCAGTCGACTTCGGCGGTCCACGCCCGAAGGTGATGGGCGGACACTACCCGAGACGGCGAAGGCCCCGCGAGATGCGGGGCCTTCGTGCGTTCCGAGCGCTGGCGGGGCAGGAACGCGGATGCGATTAGTCGCGGCGGACCCAGAACTTGGAGCCGGGCTCGCGGTGAACTGTGTCAATGAAGTGGACAGTGCCTTGACGGCAGTCCATGGCGATCGAGCTCGTGCGGGAGCCGCCAGGGAAGTAGCGGACTCCTCTGAGCAGCTCGCCATCGGTGACGCCTGACGCGACGAAGGCGGCCTCGTCGGTGTTCACGAGGCAGTCCATGTCGAGGACGCCGTCGACGTCACACGTGGACATCTGTAGTGCACGCTCGCGCTCAGCATCGTTCCTGAACGCGAAGCGACCCATGAAGCAGCCCCCGATCGCCTTCATCGCCGAGCATGCAAGCACGCCCTCGGGCGCGGCGCCTATGCCGAGGTAGAGGTGGATACCGGTTCCCTCGATAGCTGTGGCGATCGCGCCAAATACGTCGCCGTCGCTGATGAGACGGATGCGGGCGCCGGCTGCGCGTACCTCGGCGATGAGGTCGACGTGACGGTCGCGATCGAGAATGCACACCACGATGTCGTCCGCATCGCGATTCAGCGCTGCGGCGACGTTGCGGACGTTCTCGGTAGGCGTCGCATCGATGTGCACGACGTGCGCCGCCTCGGGACCGACGGCGACCTTGTTCATGTACGTGTCCGGGGCGTGCAACAGGGTTCCCTTGGGAGCGAACGCCAGGACCGACAGCGAGTTGGGCTGGCCGTAGGCGGTGAGGTTGGTGCCCTCGAGCGGATCGACTGCGATGTCGACCTCTTCGCCGCCGGCACCGACCTTCTCGCCGATGTAGAGCATCGGGGCTTCGTCCCGCTCGCCTTCGCCGATAACGATCGTACCGGCGATGTCGATGTCTTCGAACGCATGGCGCATCGCCTCGACTGCGGCGTCGTCGGCGGCGTTCTTGTCGCCTCGGCCCATCCAGTGGCCTGCCGCCATCGCACCGGCTTCGGTGACCGCGAGCATCTCAACGATACGGGTCTGATCCACGGTGTCCCCTCCCTATTGGCATTTCGAGAAGCCCTACGCCTCGTTGCGACG
>CAYHCN010000439.1:0-1684 GCA_964354945.1 uncultured Eubacteriales bacterium | reverse complement strand
CCGGCTAGCGATTCGCGCTATCCCCCGATCATCGTGACGACCACCTCGTGCTCGGCGCCGTCGTCCACGAGAGGTATGGCCATGCCGGGCACGTCGACTCCGTCGACGCTCACGCGTGCGACGCCGCGGTTCGCACCCCGCGGGTTGCGGACCGAGATGCGCCACGCCGTGCTTCCCCGGCGAAGCGCCAAGCCGAAATCGGTCCACGACTTCGGAACGCACGGCTCGACGACGAGGTACGGTTGGCCGTCGCGAGCCTCGATCCACGCGCCGAGCAGCCAGCGCACCGCGACCTGATAGAGCCAGCCTGCCGCGCCGGTGTACCATGTCCACCCGCCTCGACCGAGATGCTGTTCGGCAGCGTAGACGTCGCCGGCGATCGCGTAGGGCTCGACCGCGTATCGCGTCGCATCGTCGCGGGTGCGCGCGTGGTTGATCGGATTCACCATCTCTAGCAGCTGGTGGGCGTTGTCGCCCTCGCCCTGCAGCAGGTAGGCGAGGATGACCCAGGCCGCAGCGTGTGTGTACTGGCCGCCGTTCTCTCGGACACCCGGCACGTAGCCCTTGATGTAGCCGGGGTCGTGCGGCATGACGTCGAAGGGCGGCGTGAGCAGCGCGATGAGGCCGAGGTCGCTGCGCACCAGGTTCTCTTCGACCGAATCCAACGCGGTCTGGGCCTTCTCGGGATCGGCGAGCCCCGAGATCGTCGCCCACGCCTGCGCGATCGCGTCGATGCGGCACTCCTCGCTGTCGCGCGAGCCGAGCGGAGATCCGTCGTCGAAGTACGCGCGGCGGTACCATGCGCCGTCCCACGCTTCCGAATCGGCCGCCTCCCCGAGACGCGCGGCCCAGCGCCGGAACTCCGCAGCCCGGTCGGTGTCCCCGCGCGACTCGCAGATCGGCGCGAACCGCTTCAGCACGAAGCCGAGGAACCACGCCATCCAGACGCTCTCGCCCTTGCCCTCGTGCCCGACGCGGTTCATGCCGTCGTTCCAGTCGCCGCCGCCCATGAGCGGAAGCCCGTGGGTCCCCACCGCTCGGCTGCGCTCGATGGCCCTGAGGCAGTGCTCGTAGATCGTGGCCGCGCTCTCCGAGACGACCGGAACGAGGTAGGCGTCCTCATGGTCCGGAGGTAGGGCCGGTCCCTCGATGAACGAAGTGCGCTCGTCGAGGATCGACGTGTCGCCGGTGGCGAAGAGGTACTCGGCCACCGTGAACGGCAGCCACAGCCGGTCGTCGACGAAGTGGGTGCGCACGCCTCGGCCCGAGAACGGCTGCCACCAGTGCATCACGTCGCCCTCGACGAACTGGCGACGGCTGGCCTCGATGATCTGCGCCCGTGCGACCTCGGGCATCGCCATGAGGGCGGCGACCGAGTCCTGCAACTGGTCTCGGAAACCGAACGCACCGCTCGACTGGTACGTGGCCGTGCGGCCCCACACCCGACACGACAGGTTCTGGTAGGGGAGCCAACGGTTCACGAGCACGTTGAGCGCGGGGTCGGGAGTGTCGATCTGCACCGCGCCGAGGATGTCATTCCACCGCGCGCGGGCGCCTTCCAGAGCGGTGTCGACGGCGCCCGGCTTCCGGTACGCCGTCAGCATCTCCTGGATCTCCTCGAGGTTGTTCTGCTGGCCGAGGAAGAACGAGACCTCCTCGGTGGCGCCGGGAGCGATCGAGATCA
>CAYHCN010000438.1:0-1687 GCA_964354945.1 uncultured Eubacteriales bacterium | reverse complement strand
CAGGGCGTCATCCCGACGATCGAGCAGTGGTCCAAGGAAGGCGAGACGGGGCAGCGCAAGATCACCCAGATCACCCGATACATGACCCTCGGCATCGCGACGATCGAGGCCATCGGCCTGCTTACCGCGGTGTTCCGGGGCACGCTGTACACGCCTGAGGGCATCCCGGTGTGGCTGACCCAGCTCCTGGTCGTGCTGGCGTTGGTCTCGGGTACCGCGCTCATCATGTGGCTTGCCGAGCTCATCACCCAGCGCGGCATCGGCAACGGCATGTCGCTGCTCATCTTCGTGAGCATCGTGGCCCGGTTCCCCCAGGCCGCGTGGGCTGGCTTGAGGGTCGGCCAGTGGTGGCAGACCGCACTCATGCTCCTGATCACGTTCTTCGTGATCATGGCTGTCGTGACGATGGAACGTGCGCAGCGCCGCGTGCCGGTCCAGTACGCCAAGCGCGTGGTCGGCCGCCGGGTCTACGGTGGGACGGGTACCTACATCCCGTTCAAGATCAACGGCGCCAACGTCGTGCCGATCATCTTCGCGTCGGCGATCCTGTTCTTTCCGGCGCAGATCGCGACCCTTACCGGTAGCAAGTGGATGCTCAACATCGCCAACACGATCACGAACTCGTGGGTGTACTTCGTCCTAGACTTCGCGCTCATCGTGTTCTTCACGTATTTCTACACGGCGATCGTCTTCAATCCGATCGACCTGGCTGACAACCTACGCAAGAACGGCGGATTCATCCCCGGCGTTCGTCCCGGTGGCGCCACCGTTCGCTACATCGAGAACGTCCTCAACAGGCTCACCCTGCCGGGCGCGATCTTCCTCGGCCTCATCGCCATCGGTCCGTCCATCCTGTTCCGCGTGACCAACGTGCAGCTGCTGCAGTTCTTCGGCGGCACGTCGATCCTCATCATGGTCGGCGTGGCGCTCGAAACGATGACCCAGCTGGAGAGCCAGCTGAAGATGCGGCACTACGACGGGTTCTTCAAGACCAAGTAGGGAAGCGGGGAGGGTCGAAGCGATGAACATCGTTCTTCTCGGAGCGCCGGGTGCCGGCAAGGGCACCCAAGCCGAGCGGATCATCGAGGAGTACTCGGTGCCGCACATCTCGACGGGCGACATCCTTCGCGCTGCCGTGGCCGCGGGCACCCCTCTGGGGCTCGAAGCCAAGCGGTATATGGACGAGGGCGCCCTGGTACCCGACGAGGTCGTCATCGGCCTCGTGAAGGAGCGGCTGACCCAGCCCGACACCAACACGGGCTTCATCCTCGATGGCTTCCCCCGCACGCTCCCCCAGGCCGAGGCGCTGGACACCGCGCTCGCCGAGGTCGGCAAGTCGATCGACATCGCGCTCGCGGTCGTCGTTGACCCCGAGGTCATCGTGGGCAGGCTCACCGCTCGCCGGACGTGCACCGCGTGCGGCAAGATCACGACGGCGGCCGCGCTGGTGGACGGGGCGTGCCCCTACTGCGGTGGCGAGGCCTACCAGCGTGACGACGACAACGAGACCACGGTCCGCAACCGGCTGAACGTCTACGCCGAGAGCACCGCACCGCTCATCGGGTACTACGGGGGCAAGGGCGTGCTCGTCGAGGTCGATGGCGACCGTCCCGTCGATGTCGTGTGGGCCGACGTCAAGGACGCCTTGGAGAAGATTGGGACGACTAATTCCTTGAACGATGTCGCT
>CAYHCN010000437.1:0-1688 GCA_964354945.1 uncultured Eubacteriales bacterium | reverse complement strand
GCTGAAGCTCGAGCCGAGTGCGGGGGCGTTGCTGCGCGGGGAGATGTCGATCGAGCTTGCAAAGCCTCGGGCGAAGGCTGCCAAGGTGGCGAAGAAGTCGAAGGCGACTGCTGCGCTCGGCGGCGTCGACGAGGGGCTGTTCGAGGCGCTGCGGGCGCTGCGCCACCAGCTGGCGACCGAGCAGCAGGTGCCGGCGTACGTCGTCTTCAGCGACCGCTCGCTGGCGGACATGGCCGCGCGGCGGCCGGCATCACGCGGCGAGTTCCTCGAGGTGCACGGGGTGGGTGACGCCAAGCTCGAGCGCTACGGGGAGGTGTTCCTCTCGGCGATCGCTGAGCACGCGGCGGAGGTCTCGGCGGAGCAGACCGCTCCCGCGTAGTCCCACTCGGCGATAATCGCTCTCGTCGGATGCAATCGCGCAACACGGGAGGCAGCATGAGCGGTAGCGAGCGCGCCAACGCGTTCATCGATTCGTTCAACCGGATAGACGTAAGCCTCCGCGAGATGACCGGCCTCGCGAACCGGTCGACGCACACCTTCATGCAGGTGCTCCGCGTGGCCGCCGAGCAGGACTCCTACGTCAGCCGGCACCGCGACGACCTCCGCGAATACGCGCAACTCCGCAACGCCATCGTCCACGGTCCCCAGCAGACGGTGATCGCCGAACCGCTGCAGCCCACCGTCGATCGGATCAGGAGCCTCGCGCAGAACATCGCTCGACCGCCGCTCATCACGGACCTCATGACGCCTCGTCCGGTCGCCGTCGCGAGCACCGACACGCTCGCCCACGCGGTGCGGATCATGCACGACCACGACTTCTCGCAGCTGCTCGTCACCACCGCCATGGGTCTGTCATTGCTCAACAGCGAGCACATCCGGCTGTGGCTCGGCACGCAGGTGCGTGAGGATCGCGTGAGCCTCGCCGAGACGTCGGTCGCTGACGTCATCGCTGCGCTGGACGACGATGGTCTGCACTGCCTGCCCACACGAGCGACGGAGTTCGACGCGATCAGTGCGTTCGAGGATTCGATCGGCCGTGGCCGCACTCGGGTATACGCCGTCGTGGTTACGAACACCGGGAAACGTGTCGAAGAAGCGCTCGGGATCCTCACGCCGTGGGATCTGATCGCAGCCGGCGCGAGGTTCGATGTCTAGGGTTCGCCGCACGTCGGCGAGGCGAGCGGAGCTAGGTCGGGCGCGAGTCCGCATGAAGCGCGGCGCACATCGCCCTGATCCGCCCCGTCGAGTCGTACCCCAGCGACTTGCCTGCGAGGTAGGCCGCGACCGGCTCGGCGCCGTCGGTCTCGGCGGCCAGCTCGGCGATCTGCTCCCACGTCCACCGCGCGAACTCGCGCGAGCTGTCCGGTCGCACCAGCCTGCGGAACTCCCGTTCGAGCTTGCGGTCCCGCGACGCACGCGTGAGTGCGATCAGCGTGAACTTCTTGCCCGCCTTCGCCGCCATCCACGAGCCCAGCATCCACAGCCGCATCAGCCCGTACTTGCGGCGCTCCACCGCGACCTTCTCGATGTCGGCTTTGAACACGCGGTCGTACCAGCCCTTTCGGGTAGCCCATCGCTTGAGCACCTTGGGGCTGCGCTGGGTCTTGTTGTTGCTGCCCGTGACCTTGGCGTCGACGAAGATGAGGTCGGTCGGCGTGTCGATGATGAGGCTGGGCCGAGCTCCCCGG
>CAYHCN010000436.1:0-1695 GCA_964354945.1 uncultured Eubacteriales bacterium | reverse complement strand
GTGTCGGTCGACATCGGTGGGCCTCCTGGATCGCCGGGTCAGGGGCCGAGCTACCTTCGATGCTAGCAATAAGTCGGATTCGGGCAAGCCTCGATGTCTATTCGTGGGTCGACGCGCACAAACGTCGATCGATGGGGGCATCATGAGAGGCGTACGGATCCGAATCGCAAGGCGCATGACGGGGGTGGTGGCGCTCATGGCGCTCACGGGGATTCTGGCGACGTGCGGCGGACCCATGGCGTTCGCGCGGGAGGAGCATTCCGGCGGGACCGCAGTCGAGGAGCGCGGGCTCAAGTTCACACTGCACGCCGACACCTGCGTCGCGAACCCCCACGCCGAGACGATCCGCGTTCCGGTGCGCGTACTTGGCTGGAGGCCGGATTCGGCAGTCGTCGGTGTCGCGATAACCGACCACGAGGGCTCGCGCAGCGGACGGCTCCTCGGGCGATCGGGCCACCGACACGAATTCGAGCCCGAGCCTGACGTGTTCGGCCGGTTCTGGACCGTCGTGCACGTACCGGTCGACCTCGCCGCACTCCAGATTCCCGACGGGCAGGCGCACAAGGTGCGTGTCGACGTGTCGGTCGAGACGCCGCGCGGGGACGGCAATGCCTTGCGGGCCGAGCGGAGCGCGCTCACCGCGCAGGCCACGATCGCCGTCTCGTCCCTGCCGGTGCCGAGCGGCGACTGGTATTCCGGCGACGCCCACTTCCACTCGAGCGTCAGCGACGGGGCGCTCTCGCTCGGCGAGACGCTCACCGAGGCCAAGAACGTGTACGGGATGAAGTGGCTCGTCATCAGCGACCACTGGAAGTCGACCGGAGCGATGGGCGGCGTGGCGTACTACCCCTCCACCGACAGCGCGCCGGCAGGCTTCCCTTCGTACTACGACACCGTCCTCGAGCACGGTGCGCAGCTCGGAATGCCGGTCGGGCCGGCTTGCGAGTGGAGCAGCGCGAAGAATGCGATCCCCGGTTCGGGCTCGCATGTTCTCGGGATGGCGATGTCGCGAGCTGCGAACTGGACTTTCCCCGCGATGTTCTCCGAGAGCCGGCAGTCCCTGGTGAACCGCCTCAACGCCCACAACGCCGAAGCCTTCACGGTGGCCGCGCACCCCGTCGGCACGCAGGTGAACGGGATGTACGCGTGGGACTGGAAGGTCACCGGCAACGACGGAATCGAGCTGTTCACCGACATGAACAGCTTCCACGAGACGATCCGGACCAACTGGTTCGCACGGCTGCGAAGCGAGCTGCCGACAGTGATCGCGAACGGCCCGAGCGGGAACTTCACCGTGGGCATCGCGACGTCGGACGGGCACGCGAACGGGTGGACGACGGTCGCGGGCGGCTCGTCGATGACGTGGCTGCGGATGCCCGGCGGCGAGCGCACCCTGCCGAGCCCCGACAACGTCAAGGCGGTGTGGAAGCGGATGCGCGCGGGCAACTGCATCGCATCGGGCCAGGGCGACTTCGCGGTGGCCACCCTCACGGCGACGGCGGGCGGCGCGACCGCCACGGCGGGCCCGGGAGACCTCGTGCGCCTCGCCAAGGGATCCTCGGCGAAGATCGCGATGACGTATGCATCGCGCAAGGGCCACAAGCTGAAGTCGATCGACGTATGGCGCTGCGACGCCGACAGCGTGACGAGGCTCAAGAACACGCCGGTCGACAAGGAATGCGGCACGGCGACGCT
>CAYHCN010000435.1:0-1698 GCA_964354945.1 uncultured Eubacteriales bacterium | reverse complement strand
AGATCACGGGGCACCGCTTCTCCAACCCTGATCTGCTCCGCAACGCCCTGACCCACCCCAGCGTCGAGCAGGCCGAGCCGTTGCGCTCGTACGAGCGGCTGGAGTTCCTCGGCGACGCCGTGATCGCTTTCGTGGTCTCCGACAAGGCGTACGAGATGTTTCCCGAGCTGCGTGAAGGCGAGCTCACGCGTATCCGAATCGGCGCGGTCGCCGGCACGACACTGTCGGTTGTGGCACGCGAGCTCGGGCTCGACAACGCGGTGGACATCGGGAATCGCGAGATGCGCGAGACCGGGCGCGGCATCGAGTCCGCTCTGGAGAACGCGTTCGAGGCCCTCGTCGCGGCGCTGTATCTCGATGCCGGGCTCGAGGTTGCCCGCGAGTTCGTGATCTCGGCGCTGGAGCCGTTCATCCGGCCCGACATGGTGGTCCCCGAGCACCCCAAGTCAGCTCTGATGGAACTCGCCACGGCCGAAGGGAAGCGCGTCACCTTCGACATCGTCTCGGCAGAGGGCCCACCGCACGAGGTCCTGTTCACGGCACACGCCTTGGTCGAAGGGAAGATCCTTGGGACGGGGATCGGCCGCTCAAAGAAGCAGGCCGAGACGATCGCCGCCGAGCAGGCCCTCGTGGCGCTCAGGAAGTCCCTCGCGCCGAAGCGGAGACGACGCAGCTAGACGCCGTAGTCGAGGCGGTCCCTGTGATACGATACGGCGGCGCTCGGCAGCGGCACTGCGCGCCTGCTTCGAGTCCGCCGTCCCCGGGGAGAACGTGCACCTCAAGTCGCTCACACTCAAGGGATTCAAGTCCTTCGCCGACCGCAGTGTCGTGTCGGTGGAGCCGGGCGTCACGGTCATCGTGGGACCGAACGGGTCGGGTAAGTCCAACGTCTCCGACGCCGTGCTGTGGGTCCTTGGCGAGCAGTCCGCGAAGACGCTTCGCGGCCAGGCAATGGAGGACGTCATCTTCGCGGGTTCGTCGGGGCGCCAGCCCGCGGGCGTAGCCGAGGTCAACCTCGTCCTGGACAACGCTGACGGGACGCTGCCACTCGAGTTCACCGAGGTCACCATCACTCGCCGGATGTATCGCAACGGCGAGAGCGAGTACCTGATCAACCAGGCACCTGCCCGACTCATGGACGTCCAGGAGCTTCTGCACGACTCCGGTCTCGGCCGAGACACCCACTCGATCATCAGCCAGGGCCGTCTCGAGGAGATCCTCAACTCGCGCCCCGAAGACCGGCGGGCGCTCATCGAAGAGGCAGCCGGCGTGCTGAAGCACAAGCGCCGCAAGGAGCGGGCGATGCGCCGCCTCACGGGCATGGACGCCTACCTCGAGCGAGCCAAGGACGTCGCGACTGAGATCGAACGGCAGCTGCGGCCGCTCCAGCGGCAGGCGGGACGCGCGAGCCAGCACGCCGAGCTCGTCGCCGACTTGCGTGACGCCGAGCTCGATCTGGCCGTCGACGACCTCCGCCAGCTCCAGGCCGCATGGGAGGGCGTCACCAAGCGCGAGAGGGAAGCCGACGCGGAGATCGATCTCCTGCGTTATCGCCTCGCCGAGAAGGAACGCGACCTTTCCAAGTTCCAGGGCCTGCTCGAGGAGAAGGGCCTGTTCGTCGGCGACCTCTCGGAGCAGCGCCGCCGGATGCAGGTCATCCTGGAGCGTCTCGACGCCGGTCTGCTGCTGCTCGAGGAG
>CAYHCN010000434.1:0-1703 GCA_964354945.1 uncultured Eubacteriales bacterium | reverse complement strand
GGTGAGGTCACGCAGTCCGCGGCACGCCCATTGCTCCTATGGAACCATGCGGATCCACCGAATCTCCGGCCTCATGGCCTACAGCTACCTCATCGAGGCTCCCGGCGCGCTGTTCCTCGTGGACGGCGGCATGCTCGGCACCGGCCACCGGATTCTTCGCCGAATCGCGGCGATCGGGCGAAAGCCGGAGGAGCTCCTGTTCGCTCTCGTCACTCACGCTCATGCCGACCACTTCGGTGGGCTGGCTGAAGTGCAGGAGGCCAGCGGCTGCGCGATTATCTGCCATCCATCGCACGAGGAAGCGCTGCGCACCGGTGGGGGGCTCGTGTCTCCCGGCATCACCTTCTTCGGCAAGATCTACGAGCGGATCGCGCACTTCGGCTTGCCGAAGATCGCACTGCCCAAGCTGGATCGGGTGGTGACGGTCGAGGACGGCGACGAATTGGGCGATTTCGGTCTCGCCGGTCGCGTGCTCCACACGCCGGGACACAGTGCGGGCGACCTGACCCTCGTGCTCGAGGGCGGGCACGCCTTCGTGGGCGACCTCGTGCAGGGTCGGCGCATCGCGAAGATCACGCCGCCCGAGTTCTCGATCATGGCTGTCGACGAGCCGGCGATGCTCGAAAGCTGGCGGCTACTTCTCGAATCCGGGGCGAAGGTCCTGTATCCGGGTCACGGCAAGGTCGTCACCCGCGACGAGATCGCGCCCGTGTTCCGGCGCGCCGTCGCTCGCAAGGCGCGAAAGGCCGCGGCGCTCGCTACTGGATAGCGCTCGCCGGGTCGGTCAGCGGCGCCGCTGGGCCCAGATCGGTCTCATCACTCGGACGAGGTTGTCTCGGCGAGCGTCGATGATCTCTCTGGTCCAGATGTGCAGCGTCACCGCCGTCATGAACACCAGCAACTGCCACTCTGCCGAGCTGCGGAGCAGCTCGATCCATAGCACGGGCAGGATGGCCAGCCCGACGGCATTCGCCGAGCGTGTCAGCGCGACTACGACAACAGCGATGACGGCGATCAACGCGAAGTCCCCCACGGAGAGCCAGCCCCGGTAGAACGCGACGCCGGCGCCGTACACCAGCAGGCCCGCCGAGGCGGCCATCCCCTGGCCACCACCCCGGAACCGGCTGAACACCGGAAGGCGGTGGCCGACCACTGCCATGATCCCCGCGAGGTAGGCGAAGCCTTCGGAGACACCGAGGGCCCTGGCGATGAGAATCGCCACCACACCCACCGAGGCGTCGTAGACCAGCGTGATCGTGCCCTCGACCCGGCCGAGTCCTCGGAAGGCGTTGACCGTCCCCGGATTGCCGTCGCCGACCGAGCCGATGTCGACACCCCGTCGTCGAGCCAGCAGCTCGGCGGGGAGTACCGAGCCGAGCACGTAGCCGATCAGCATGGCGACCACGCCCAGAAGGATGTCCCTGGCTGCCACTGTCATTTCTCGGCCACCTGAGTCGCTCGTGCCTCGCGGACACGCTTCGGAATGCGAACGAGCCGCCCCTTCCAGTCTACGCCGCGTCCGAACCCCGTGAGCACCATCGAGGAGGTCAGCATGAACAGCATGTTGAGGAAGACGAACGGGTAGAGCACGACGGCGAGCAGCGGGGCTCGGCGGTTCCACGCGACAACCGTCCACTGCGCGACGAACATCGCGACTGCCACGACCAGCAGCGTGGGCGGCGTCTCGGCCCGTGCGTAGGACA
>CAYHCN010000433.1:0-1712 GCA_964354945.1 uncultured Eubacteriales bacterium | reverse complement strand
GAGAGATACGGGAGCGAGTTGTAGACCTCGAGCGCATGGAACGCGAACTCGTTGATGGCTGCGGCGAACGTCGACCGGCCCTTCGGGCCGAACACGCCCTGCGCCGAGAACGGGTGCGGGATGATCGCGATGCCGTTCTGGTCGTGAATGGCTCGGATGGTGTCCCCGGCCGACATGCCGGCGGGAATGTCCTTCTCCAGGAACAGGCCCAGGACATGACCCTGCTTCGAGGAGATCTCGGAGCCGACGATCACGTCGAACTCGTACATCTCGGACAGCGACTGCGCGAACAGCGCGCCTTCGATGGTGTTGTGGTCGGTGATGGCGATGCAGGACAGGTCGGTGCAGGTCTGCACGTACTCCATGATCTCGGGAATCTTGGCCAGACCATCGGAATGGTCTGAGTGTATGTGCAGGTCGGCCTTGCTCCACACTTCGGGAGTCACGCGGACTGGTCCCCTCTCGCCCGATACCTCTTGCTGCTCATGCCGCGGAGGCAGTTGCAAACGCCGTGCCTTCCGTGGCGGACCACTCTGGTGCCCGAGAACAACATCGGCAAGCACCGTGGGCCACTGTACCGTAGGCGCCGCCTTTGTGCGCCCCGTCACAAATGGCCGTGCTGAGCGGCCCACCTCTCCAGTCGGGCGACACCCTCGTGCAGCCGCTCCAACGAGGCGGCGTAGCTGACGCGGATGAAACCCTCGCCGCCAGGTCCGAAGTCACTGCCGGGGGCAACGGCCACCCCGGCCTCGTCGAGCAGCCGATACGCCAGCGGAAGTGACTCTCCGCCCCAGCGCCGAGCGTCGCAGAACACGTAGAACGCCCCTCCTGGGGGCTGGCAGACGCCAAGCCCGATGCGCTGCAGCTCAGGTACGAGATACTGGCGGCGCTCGTCATAGATCGCGCGCATGCGGGCGACGTCATCCTGTGCCTGTGTGAGCGCAACGGTGCCGGCCGCCTGCACGAAGGCATTCGCGCACAGGAAGAAGTTCTGCTGGATCTTCTCGCAAGCACGGACGAAGTCCGACGGACAGATCACGTAGCCGAGACGCCAGCCGGTCATCGCGTAGGCCTTCGAGAACCCGTTCAACACGAAGGAACGGTCGGTGAACTCGAGTACCGTGCGCTCCTCCTCGTCGAACTGCAGCCCGTGGTAGATCTCGTCGCTCGCGACCCACAACGCACGCTCATCGGCAAGCTTCGCCAGGGCGGCGAGGTCGTCAGGGGGCATCACCGCGCCGGTCGGGTTCGCCGGCGAGTTGACCATGATCGCCCGGGTCCGGGGCGTGATCGCGGCCTCGACCTCTTCGATGCGGAAGCGCCAGCCCTCCTCGGCGCGGACGTTCACGTGTACCGGAACCCCGCCCAGGAACGAGACGTAGTTCGGGTACGCGGGATAGCACGGGTCGGGCAGGATGACCTCGTCGCCGGGGTCGAGCAATGCTCCGAACAGCAGCAGCATCGCGGGCGAGGTTCCCTGAGTGACGACGATGTTGGCGGGATCGACGGTGACCCCATAGCGCTCGGCGTAGTGGACGGCAACCGCGTCGCGCAGATCCGGCAGACCGAGTGACTGGGTATAGCCGGTCTCCCCGCCCTCCATGGCCACCTCCGCGGCACGCACGACGACGTCGGGCGTGGGAAGGTCGGGGTCTCCGATCTCGAGGCGCACGACGTCGCGCCCCGACGCCTCCAGCTCCTTCGCCCTGGCG
>CAYHCN010000432.1:0-1726 GCA_964354945.1 uncultured Eubacteriales bacterium | reverse complement strand
GATAGCGGTCGATAGCCCGAGCAGCACCCAGTCGACGCCGGGGAACGCGATGATCCGGCGCTCGCCCAGGAACGGGAGATTCGGCGAGAGAAGGATGACCGGCACGGTCAGGACGAGCGAGATCCAGAAGCGCCGTCGGAAATCCGCCACCGAGTGCTTCGCGTGCTCCCCGGCGAGCATCGCCGCATGGTCCCCCCCGCCGCCCGCCGGCATCTCGTGGTGAGCTGTGTGATCGCCCACGGAGGCCTCGCCGTGGCCCTCGTGCGGTGCGGGAGTGCGATCGCTGTGGTCCATGCGAGGAATGTCCCCGCTACTCGCCGAAGACCTCGGCGACTTCCTTCAGCAGCGCCCGGATGGGGAGGCCCTGCGGGCAGATGTCCTCACATTGCCCGCATTCGGTGCACGCCGAGGCCTTGTTGCGAACAGCGGTGTAGCCGGTGAGCCAGGGGTTGGCATCCTCCCACATCGCGGCCGCGTTCATCGCCGCGAAGCAGCCGGGGATGTCTACGCCGGCAGGACACGGCTGGCAGTAGTTGCACGCCGTGCAATCCACCTTGACCCGCGCCTCCATCGCCCGACGGGCCCGCGAGATCGTGTCGAGCTCCTCGGCGGTGAGCGAACCGGGCAGCCCTTCCTCGGCGACGCGAAGGTTCTCGTCGACTTGATCCATCGCGTTCATGCCCGAGAGCAGCAGGCTGACCCCCGGCTCGTTCCACACGTACCGAAGCGCCCACTCGGCGGGGGTGCGCTGGACGGATGCGGTGTCGAAGACCGCGGACATCTCGGGCGGGAGATTGCTGGCGAGCTTGCCTCCCTTGAGCGGCTCCATCACCACGACGCCCACACCCTTGTCGGCGGCGTACTTCAGTCCGGCGTATCCCGCCTGGTACTCCGTGTCCATGTAGTTGTACTGGAGCTGCCCGAACGCCCAGTCGTAGGCGTCGATGATGCGGGGGAAGTCGGGAGCGTCGCCATGGAACGAGAAGGCAGGGTAGCGAATCCGTCCGTCGGCGCGAACGGCGTCGAGGAACTCGACCACGCCGAGCCCGACCATCCGATCCCATGCCGAGCCGTTCAGTCCGTGCACGAGGTAGAAGTCGAGGTGATCGGTCTGGAGACGTTCGAGCTGCTGGTCGAGGAAACGGTCCATGTCGTCGCGCTCGCGCACGATCTGCTGCGGCAGCTTGGTCGCCAGGTTCACCCGCTCGCGCCACCCACCGGAGAGCGCCTCGCCGACGAACGGCTCGCTCGCCCCCGGCTGTCCGAAGTTCTCGGCGTGGTAGAACCAAGCGGTATCGACGTAGTTCACGCCCTCGTCGATGGCGTGGTGGAGCAGCTCGGTCGCCGCGGGATAGTCGATCTCGTTGGCCTTGCCGAGGGTCGGAAGCCGCATGCACCCGAAGCCGAGGATCGACACTCTCTCGCCCGTCGTGCCGAGGTCTCGGTATTGCATGCGCGTCCTTCCGTCGATCCCACGGCCCAACACCTGCGCTCTGCGCCCCAAGCATGATAGCGTCGAGGGTGTCTAGTGCCCCGAGTCGAGGGGAATTCCAGATACCGGATGCACCCGCGCTGAGGTTCGAGGCGCGTCGGCCGAACACGACCCGCGAGACACGAGTTCACGACTCCTAATCGAGAGGGTTTCGCATGAGCGACGCCGAGCAGTCCCCCGTTCGTGGTCTCAGCCGCCGGGAGTTCCTGGCCTACTGCGCCTCGATTGCAGCGG
>CAYHCN010000431.1:0-1727 GCA_964354945.1 uncultured Eubacteriales bacterium | reverse complement strand
ATCGCTTACCCCGGACACGGTAATATCATCCAGCCGGATGCCTCAACGGTTATAGCGGATTACGTGGAGAAGCAGAAAGCCGGGGGCGCCTACGGATCGTGAGGAGTCCGCCCCCCGGTTTTCTCTAAATAGTCGAGGACCTCTCCGTCGGCCATGTCGTGGAAGTCGTTGTAGAAGCTTGCCACTGCGAACGAGCGGGTCCGCGCGACGTGGATACAAAAGAGGCTGTCTACCATAGGCTCGATCCTGCGGGAGGTGTCCTCAGGGCTCACCGGTACGGCCACCGTTATCGATTCAGCCGCCTGTTTCTTCGCCATCTCTACCGCCGCGATCATCGTATAACCGGTTGCCAGGCCGTCGTCGGTGAGTATCACGTTCTTGCCCTTGACCGCCTCAGCGGGCCTGCCACGCCGGTAGACCTCCTCCCTTCGATGTACCTCGGCGAGGACCCGTTCGGCTATTGAGTCGATCTCGTCGCGCGATAGACCGAGCCTGGCCACGAGGCCGTCGTTGAGGACGAGGCTGCCGTCTGGCGCGATTGCCCCGAAGCCCATCTCGGGGCTCCACGGTATCGGCAGTTTTCTGGCTGTGACGATGTCGAGCAGCGCATCCAGCTTGACCGCGATCGGATATCCGACAGGAATGCCGCCGCGCGCGATTCCGAGCACTAACGCTTCGCCCGCCGGCGCATCGATGAGCCCGGCCAGCTCCCGGCCCGCGTCCTCGCGGTCGGCAAAGAGGGCGCCGCCCGTCAGACGCATAGCGCGTTACCTTGCGTACTGCCGGGAGAGATCCACGGTTTTCTTGTACTGCTCCACCTGGCGCTTCCTCTCGGCCTTGTCCCAGCCGAGCAGGTCACCCATCATGTTCGCTACGTCCGGGGCGACCGAAAGACCCTGGTCGGGCGTAAAGTAGTAGATCTCGGTACGCCTCACCATGAAGTCGTCGAGCGTCTTCGCCATCTCTCCCTCGACCGCGAAGCGCACCTGTGCCTTGATGTACGGGATATCGGGGCTGAGCCGTTCAGCGAGCGTGCCGTCCTGGTCCACGAGGGACAGCACATCGAGCGCATACGAGCCCTGCTTCAGCAGCCCGGAGAGCACGTCGTCGTCGAATTTCACCTCTGCCGCGAGCGCCCGGACACGCGCCTCCGTAACGGGCTCGGGCGAGCCGATTATCGGGTTGTTCTTGGTCTTGCACGGGCCCTTCGCCTTTTTCCCGAATTCCTTGAGGAGCCTGCGGGCCGCCATGTCCACCATCTCCTCCGCCATAGACCGGGCGGTGGTGAGTTTTCCGCCCGCTATGGTGATGAGACCGGAGCGGTTCTGGTAGATGCGATGTTCACGGGAGACCTTGCTCTCGGCGACGTCCTCGCCGCCTTCGGTCATCGCGAGCGGCCGAAGGCCGGCGTAGGTGCTCACGACGTCGCCCATATCCAGGCGGGCGCGCGGCAGGGCATGATTTGTCGCTTCAAGCATGTACTCTGCGTCCTCACGCGTTGTGTACGGCGTGTCAAGGTCCTCGTGGTAGTAAGTATCCGTGGTTCCGATAAGCGAGAAGTGGCCGCGAGGGACGACGAACATCATGCGCCTGTCGGTAGGGGAGATGATCGGCAGGGCATACTTCGTCCTTGCGCGGTCGCGCGGCACTAGAAGGTGGGCGCCCTTGGTGAGCTGCAGCTTCGAGGGAGCGCCGGGCTCGTCCAGGTCGCAGACGACGTCGTCCCA
>CAYHCN010000430.1:0-1737 GCA_964354945.1 uncultured Eubacteriales bacterium | reverse complement strand
ACATCGGTGATGCGTTCACGAACGCGTACTCGGGCACGATCGAGCTGCTGAGCGTCGGTGGCCCGGCACCGAGCACCCCGACCCCGACCGACTCCGCTCCGCCGACAGTCTCGCTGACGTCGCCGACGAGTGGCGGCAATGTCTCCGGCTCGGTGAATCTCGCTGCGACGGCCTCCGACACGGGCGGCTCGGGCATGGCACGAGTCGAATTCAGGGTGGACGGCGTGCTCGTCGCATCCGATGCCGCCTCGCCCTACGCGGCCGTCTGGGACGCGTCACTAGCTTCGCCAGGCACGCACACCATCCAGGCGACGGCGGTCGACGGCCAGGGGAACACGACAGCTACATCCCTTCAGGTCTCCGTCGCGGCGCCGCCCGATACGACCGCCCCAACGGTTTCTCTGACCTCGCCCGCCAACGGTGCGTCGGTCTCGGGATCCGTTGGCTTGGCAGCGACCGCCTCCGACACGGGTGGCTCGGGCGTGACTCGGGTCGAGTTCCAGGTTGATGGGGCGCTCGTCCAGTCGGATAGCTCGTCGCCGTACTCGGCGACCTGGAACGCCACCGGCGCAACGCCCGGCTCGCACACGATCCAGGCGACCGCGTTCGACGTCGCCGGCAACTCCGCGTCTACGTCGGTCGCGGTGACCGTCGTGATTCCCGACACGACAGCCCCGACGGTGTCGATCACCGCACCCGCAAGCGGCGCGACGGTTTCCGGCTCCGTCGCTCTCGCGGCGACCGCCTCGGACACGGGCGGCTCGGGCATGGCCCGGGTCGAGTTCCGAGTCGACGGTACCTTGGTCGGCTCGGACACATCATCGCCGTACTCGGGGACGTGGAACGCCACGGGCGCAACGCCCGGCTCGCACACGATCCAGGCGACCGCGTTCGACGCGGCGGGCAACTCCACCGCCGCATCCATCTCGGTGACCGTGCCGACGCCTCCGGACACGACTGCGCCCACCGTGTCGATCACGTCACCCGCAGGCGGCGCGACGGTCTCAGGCTCCGTTGCCCTCGCGGCGACCGCCTCGGACACGGGCGGCTCGGGCATGGCCCGGGTCGAGTTCCGCGTCGACGGTACCCTGGTCGGCTCGGACACCTCGTCGCCGTACTCGGGAACCTGGAACGCCACGGGCGCTACCCCCGGCTCGCACACGATCCAGGCCACCGCGTTCGACGCCGCTGGCAACTCCACCGCCGCATCCATCTCGGTAGCCGTGCCGGGTCCGGATACGACCCCACCCACGGTCAGCATCACTACGCCGGTGAACCGCGCCACCATCAGCAGCGCGATCACGATCGCGGCGACGGCCACCGATGCCGGATCGGGCGTGGGCGGCGTCGTCTTCAGTCTCGACGGTGCGGTGCTCTTCTCCGACACTACCGCGCCGTACTCCACGACCTGGGACCCGGCGTTCGCGACGTCCGGCTTGCACACGATCACCGCGCGCGGCTATGACCTCGCGGGCAACTCGGCAACCGCCACGGTGCAGGTCTACTACTCGCCGCCGGCATCCGGCACATTCGCCAACGACTTCAGCCTCGGACAGCCGCTCAACACGGCGTTCCTGCAGGCAATCTCCTCGGGCGGTGGTAGCGCCGCCCTCGGGTCCGGGGTATTCACCCTCACCGCCCCTCTGGCGACGAGCTCATCGTGGCTCGGATTCCGCAACTCCGTGCCCAAGACCTCGGCCTCGAGCTACTCGGTGAAGTTCCGGGTCGCGAGCATCG
>CAYHCN010000429.1:0-1750 GCA_964354945.1 uncultured Eubacteriales bacterium | reverse complement strand
TACGGCGGACTCGGGCTACCTGACCCGTCGTCTCGTCGACGTGGCGCAGGACGTCATCGTCCGGGAGGCCGACTGCGGCACCGACGACGGCGTCACGTTCCCACTGGCCAAGCCCGACGGCCAGCCCGACCACAACCTCGTGGGCCGGTGCCTGCTCGAGGACGTGAAGGTACCGCGGGGTCGCAAGGTGCTCCGTGCCGCCGGCGAGTACATCGCCAGCGATGCGGAGATCCAGCAGCTCATCGACCTCGGGGCCACGCACGTGCGTGCCCGGACCGTCATGACCTGCCACGCCAAGCACGGTATCTGCGAGTCCTGCTACGGTTGGGACCTCGCGAGCGGACGTCCCGTCGACATCGGCACCGCGGTCGGTATCATCGCCGCTCAGTCGATCGGCGAGCCGGGCACGCAGCTCACGATGCGTACGTTCCACACCGGCGGCGTCGCGGGTGAGGACATCACTCACGGCCTCCCGCGTGTCACCGAGCTCTTCGAAGCCCGCAAGCCCAAGGGCCAGGCGATCCTCGCCGAGATCGAGGGAACGCTGGCCATCGAGGACGACGGCAAGAGTCGCAAGCTGACCGTGACCAGTACTGGCAAGGACGCTCACGAGAAGGCGTACACCGTCTCTCGGCGTGCCCGCCTGCGGCCTGGCGTGGTCGATGGTGTGACCGTCGAGCTCGGCCAGCAGCTGACCGAGGGTTCGGTGAACCCGCACGACCTGCTGCACCTCAAGGGCCCCAACGAGACGCTCCGCTACATCGTCGAGCAGGTCCAGGAGGTCTACCGGTCACAGGGTGTCGACATCAACGACAAGCACATCGAGGTCATCGCCCGGCAGATGCTGCGCCGCGTCTCGATCACTGAGCCCGGCAGCACCGAGTTCCTGCCCGGCCAGCTCGTCGACCGCCTGTCTTTCGCGGGCGACAACGAGGCCGCGATGACCGTCGGCGGCGAGCCCGCCAGCGGCTACCCCGTCCTGCTCGGTATCACCAAGGCGTCGCTCGCGACCGAGAGCTTCCTGTCGGCGGCCTCGTTCCAAGAGACGACGCGCGTGCTGACCGATGCCGCGATCGCCGGCAAGGATGACGACCTTCTGGGCCTCAAGGAGAACGTCATCATCGGCAAGCTCATCCCTGCCGCCACGGGCATGAAGCGGTACCGGTCGGTCAAGCTGACCTACAAGGGCCAGAACATCGAGGCCGCTCCGGTCGTCGAAGGCCCGCTCCCCGACTGGGCGCCCGAGGAGCTGCGCGAGATCGAGGCGCTGCTGCCAGTCGCTCCGGAGCCGACCCCGTTCATGGACAGCGACTTCGAGAGCGCGTTCGCCGACCTCACGCTCGACGACGAGGGCGAGATCGACATCTCTGCATTCACCGGGATCACCTTCGACCCGACCGCACCGGTGAGGCCCGAGGTTGTCGAGGGTCTCGGTTCCGCCGAGAACATCGACGTCTCGAAGCTCTCGCTGGCCGAGATCGGCGTGGGCACCCGGTGGGTGAAGCTGCTCGCCGAGCAGGGCATCGTCACCATCGGGGATCTCAAGGGCAAGTCCGAGGCGGACCTGCTGATGATCCAGGGCGTCGGCACCAAGGCGCTCGAGGAGTTGGAGACGGGTCTGGAGCGTCTTGGCCTGACCCTCGACGAGCTGGCGGCGGCCCGCTAGGCCGTCGCGGCATCTGAGCTGCGAGAACGGCGCTTCGCCCGTCACGGTCGGAGCGCCGTTCCCTGTCTCGGCCGGCACATCGGC
>CAYHCN010000428.1:0-1772 GCA_964354945.1 uncultured Eubacteriales bacterium | reverse complement strand
GGCAAGCAGTGGGACGATGGCCGCGAAGATCAGTGGGGACACAGAGGCATCGGGGCCGAGCACCAGCACTCGCGACGGACCGAAGATCGCATAGCCGACCAGACACGCGATGGTCGTGTAGAGACCCGTTACGGGGGGCAGGCCTGCCAGCTCGGCGTAGGCCATGCCCTGTGGGACCAGAATCGCCGCGAGTACCACCCCGGCGATCAGGTCGAAGCGCAGCCAAGACCGGTCGTACTTGCGGGCGACACGAACGCCCGGCGCCCAACGCTCGAGCTTGGACGGCGCTTCGGCTGCGATTGCTCCGCCATCCGCCGACGTCACTTCGCCCTTCTGTGATCGAACGCTCACGCGTAGTCCTCCGTTCCGGAGCTCTCGGAGCGTGCCGCCCGGACCTGACTCACCGCTGCCTCAACCGTCGGCAACACGTGACCTTTGCCGATGACATCCAAGAGCCCGGTCTCGGAAGCGAACTTGACCACCGGAAGATGCACGTCACCGAGGTACACCTCCACGCCCTTGCCTTGGAGTCGCTTCACGAAGCCCTTGAGGACGTCGGAACTCGTGATGTCCAGCGCATCTTGCACCGCGAGATCGAGAACCACAGAGTCCACCGGCTCCTCGGATGCGTCGAGCAAACGCATCAGCTGATCTCGCGTGGTGAGCGCGTTCGCGTAGTACAGCGGAGCATCGAGCCGAAGGATCAGCATCCCGGGAACAGGCTCGGCCTCGGGATGGCGGGTTACATCGGAATACGCGCCAACAACGCCGGGGACCCTCCCCATCACCGACACGTGCGCGCGACTCGAGCGGAAGATGATGACGAGCAGTGCGCTCACCAGGCCGATGAGCATCCCAGGCAGAACGTCGATCAGAATGACGCCGGCGAATGTCAGCAGCCCGAGCACGAATTCGGTTCGCGACACCAAGCGAGCGTTGCGCAGCTTTCGCGCGGCAACGATGTGCCAGAGAGCGTGCAGGATCAGGGCGGCCAGGATGGTCTCGGGTAGGCTCGCAAAGAGGGGCGTCAGGAACAGCAGCGTGAGTACGACCGCGCCCCACGCGATGAGCTCGGACATCAGCGACTTCCCGCCGGCCCCATCGTTGGTTGCCGAAGGCGCGAGACTGCCCCCCGCGACCTGCCCGCCAAAGAGGCCGCTCACCACGTTGATCGCCGCGTAAGCACCCAGCTCGGTGTTCGATTCGACCTCGTATTCGTGCTTGTCGGCGTACTCGTGCGCGACACCGAGGGACTGGCTGAACGCCACGAGAAGCATTCCTACCGCCGGGATGATCATGAGTGGGATGACCGACAAGGGGACGGCGGGAAGGCTGGGAGCCGGGAGACCTTGGGGCAAGTCCCCTACGACGTGGACACCGTAGTTCGCGCTCAAGTCGAGCACCGCGCTCACGATGATCGAGCCGAACAGCACGACGAGGCCCGCGGGGATCCGCTTGCTCAATCGCGGCAGAAGCGCGAGCAGCGCGAGCGCAGCGATGCCAAGGGCGAACGTCACCCAGTTGGCTTCGGGCAATTCGCGCAGGACGCCGAAGAACTTCTCCACAGTGTTGCCGGATGGCTTCTCGACTCCGAACAACTTGTTCAGCTGCCCGACCATGACGTACACGGCAAGGCCCGTGATGAAGCCGTCGAGCACCGGTTTGGACAGGAACTGCGTGATGAAGCCGAGGCGCGCGAACCTTGCGAGAAGGAAGACGACGCCGACGACGATGACGAACGCCGCGACGTACTCTTGGTAGAGCGCGGGGTC
>CAYHCN010000427.1:0-1772 GCA_964354945.1 uncultured Eubacteriales bacterium | reverse complement strand
CGTCCAGCTGGCCAAAGGCTCGATGCAGGTGTTGAGCACGCCCGGGGTAGGTACCACGGTGATTGCTGTCGTTCCGTGTGATGGCCGGTGCTCCCGTGAGTGAACCGAGTCGGCCAAGGGTGCTCCTCGCGGACGATCATCTTATGGTCGCGGAGGCCCTGCGCGCCCTTCTCAGCACCGAATTCGACCTGATCGGGGTGGCACAGGACGGTCGTGAGCTCGTCGAGACCGCACGCGAACTCCAGCCCGATGTGATCGTTGCGGACATCACGATGCCCCATCTCAACGGCATCGACGCGATGGGCCGACTGAGGGAGGAAGGGAACCATGCCCCAGTCGTGTTCCTCACCATGCACCGCGATGCGGTCTACGCGCGACGCGCTCTCGAGGCGGGGGCCTCGGGCTTCGTGCTGAAGCACTCGGCGTCGGTCGAGTTGGTGACGGCGGTCCGTGCAGCGCTGGAAGGGCAGACCTACATCACGCCCCAGCTTGCCGGAGAGGTCTTCGGGTCCATGATGCAAGGCTCCGATGTAGGTACCGACCCGGCCGCCTCCCTCACATTGAGGCAGCGAGAGGTCCTCCAGCTACTGGCCGAGGGGCGAAGCGCCAAGGAGACCGCCGCGGTCCTGTCGATCTCCACGCGCACCGTCGAGTTCCACAAGTATCAGATGATGAAGTCCCTGGACCTGCAATCGAGTGCCGACCTGATTCACTTCGCGATCAAGCAGGGATTGGTGGAGTTGTGATGCAGCGCCAGCAGGTGCTGCTCGCCAGCGGAGTGCGCGAGATCGGGTAGGCGACCAGTAGTTTTGCCAGTCCAGGACTCGTAGTACCCCGAGTTCACAGGCCCAATCCCCGGCCTTAACCTCGAAGGGCGTCGCACGTGTCCTTCGTTGAGTGCGTTCGAGTGTGCGGCTCAAGGGAGTTCACGCAGTTGGATGAGTGGGACGGCACGTGGAGTTGTCGCCAGGCGACCGGGCTTGGCCAGAATCGAGTCGCCATCACCGCCGGTTCGGTGACGCGCAAGAAGGAGCGAGCGATGAGAAGCCAATGGAAGGATATGGACCCGGTTGACGACTTCGTCACCCAGCAGACCCCGGGCCTCAAGATCTGGCAGAAGGTTTGGGGCGACATGCAGTGCGCCTACCACATCTTTGCCCCGGGTACCGACTTCACGCGGCTGCTGGCGCCACTGCCGGACGGTCTGTGTGGGGTTCCGCACCACGCCTACGTCATCAGCGGCACGCTGAGGGTCATCTACAAGGATGGGTCTGAGGACGTTTGCACCGCCGGTGACGTGTGTTACTGGCCGGCGCCGCACAACTTCATCTCGGACGAGGGTGCGGAGATCATCCAGTTCAGCAGTAGTGGCGCCTTGGCTGCGCAGGCCGCAGTCGTCGAGGACATCATGAAAAAGCAGGGATAGGCGGTCATCGAGGACCTCTAGGCGAGGTAGCGGTCGGAGCCCGGACTGCACCTACTCGGCCTGCGGCCACGACAGCGGCGCGAGCGCTAGATACATCTCATGGCTCGGCACGCATTGCCGACGGACGACGACTCGAAGCAGCGGTCCCCCGGAGGCGCGCCATCCGGGGGACCGCCTGTTGTCGGGGCAGGGAGTCATCCTCTTCGCAAGGCTGTCGATTCGGCGAAGGTCGGTTAACAGCGGTTTGGAGCGCAAGGGATGAAGCTCAAGACAGGCGTGGATCCACTGACACGAATCCATGTACCCGACTCTCGCGGCCTTCGTTTCTGTGGCCTCGGCGCCTTCG
>CAYHCN010000426.1:0-1776 GCA_964354945.1 uncultured Eubacteriales bacterium | reverse complement strand
ATCGGATAGGGGCGAGACGTGAGACGGGCATTCATCGTTGCACTGCGGTTGGCGGTCCTCTCGCTCCTGGTGACCGGCATCCTCTATCCCCTTGTCGTCACCGGTGTGGCGCAGGCGGTGTTCGGGGCCAGGGCCAACGGCAGCTTCGTCACGGCTGGAGGCAGGGTGGTCGGTTCCTCGCTCATCGGGCAGCGCTTCACTTCCGACCGGTACTTCCACGGACGGCCCTCCGCGGCCGGCGCCGACGGCTACGACGCGATGTCATCCGGTGCGTCGAATCTCGGTCCCACAAGCCAGGAGCTCGCGTCCCAGGTGTCCTCCCGCGTGGCCGAGGTGGTCGCGGCCAATCCCGGCGCAGAGAGAGGCGGCGTGCCCGTCGATCTGGTTACCGCCTCGGGCAGCGGGCTTGACCCGGACATATCGCCTGATTCCGCCTATCTGCAGGTTGCGCGAGTCGCCCAAGCACGGGGGCTGAGCGAGGACGTGGTCCGCGATCTGGTCGCTGGGCAGACCCGTGGCCGCCAGCTGGGATTCCTCGGCGAGCCGAGGGTCAACGTGCTCGAACTCAATCTCGCCCTCGACGCGCTGTCCGCGAAGTAGCATCCTGCCGAGTCAGGAGGCGCGCGTGGACACGGAACCGGGGAACGGCAAGAAGCGAGGCTGTCACAAGGTCTTCCTGGGCTATGCGCCTGGTGTCGGCAAGACGTACACGATGCTCGCCGAGGCGCAACGCCGCGCTTCGCGGGGCGAGGACCTGGTCATTGGGTTCGTCGAGCCCCATCGCCGCCCCGAGACCCTCTCGCTGATGGAGGGCCTCGAGCAGATCCCGACCAAGAAGATCGAGTACCGCGGGACGGTCTTCGAGGAGCTCGACACCGATGCGGTGCTTGCGCGCCACCCCCAGTGGGTGCTCGTCGACGAACTCGCCCACACGAACGTGCCGGGCACCCGCCACGAGAAGCGCTGGGAGTCCGTCGAGGAGATCCTGGCTGCGGGCATCAACGTCATCTCGACGCTCAACGTGCAGCACCTCGAGAGTCTGAACGACGTAGTCGCACAGATAACTGGCGTGTGCGTACGAGAGACCATCCCGGACAGGATACTCGACGACGCCGACGAGGTCGTCCTGATCGACATCACGCCCGACGCGCTGATGAACCGGCTCAAGCGTGGGGTTGTCTACACCGAGGAGAAGGTCGACCAGGCGCTACAGCACTTCTTCCGCAGGGGCAATCTAGTTGCGCTGCGGGAGCTCGCGCTTCGAAAGACCGCTGAGGAGGTCGATGAGGAGCTCGAGCAGTTCATGGCGACCCACGATGTCGACAAGACATGGGGCGTCATCGACCGAGTGATGGTGGCGATTACCCCACGAGAGGTGAGCGCGAAGCTGATCCGACGCGGCTATCAGCTCGCTCGGCGACTCGACGCGGACCTATGGGTAGTACACGTGCGTCCACCCGGGGTACTTCTGCCGGCAGCTCAGGAGCAAGCCTTGGTCGATCTGCGGAAACTGGCCGAGCGGCTCGCCGGCAACTTCGTCGACATATCCGGGGACGATACCGCCGCCGAGATCATCGAGTTCGCGCGGGCCCACCAGATGACGTTCATCGTCATGGGTCAGTCTGCCCGCGGTCGAATGGACGAGGTCCTTCGCGGATCGATCGTCAACCGCATCATGCGCGAGACACGCAACATCGATGTCGTCATCGTCGCCGAGGAGAACCGGCCCGAGCGAGCAGCGGGCCGTCGGGACTGAGGCGAATCTCGGGCGTCGGG
>CAYHCN010000425.1:0-1785 GCA_964354945.1 uncultured Eubacteriales bacterium | reverse complement strand
CGAGCCACCACCACGGCTTGGCAAGCGCGCCGGCGAGACGGACGCCGATGGACTCGCCCGGTCCTCGGCGGAGCCACAGGAACAGCGGAAGCGCGACGACCGACACCACGAACAAGTAGAGGATGAACCAGAGGTGGCCGAAGCTCGGGCCGCCGAGGTAGTCGGAGATAGCCCCCCACTTCAACGAGAAGTAGTCGACGTAGAACTGCGTGAGCGAGCCCGTGTAGCCGGCGTTGGTCCGCGCGCCGTACCACACCTGTGGCGGTACGATCACGAGGCACCCGAAGAAGAACGGGACGAGCAGTCGCAGCGCACGCTCCTTGAGGTATTGCCGGCCCGTGCGCTCGCCGAGGGCGAAGTACGACGACATCCCTGCCAGAAGGAACAGCAGTGGCATCTGCCAGAAGCTGAAGAACCCGACAACGAACCAGGTCAAGAACCAGGATGTCTCGGCGCTCTTCGCGTAGAACAGTTCGCCGACGTTGAAGACGCGGCCCGAGTGGAACGCGAAGATGAGGAGGACCGCGATCACGCGGAGCCAGTCGATCCACACCAACCGACGAGTCGGGGCAGGCGTCTCCATGGCCCGATGATAAGCCTCTCAGTCAACCCGCCGCGCGTGCCGCCCGCCGCTCATTGCTGCTTGGGCACCACCGAGCGAGCAGCCCCGACCTAGGGGACGGGCCAGCCTAGGACTGCTGCGACGATGATGGCCACGTCGAGGACGGGCCCGACCAGCAGCCACTGGTGCCAGAACGTCGCGACGACGATGAGTGACAGCGCGGAACCGACGACCGCCGCGGCGCGCCAAATCCCAGCGAAGCCGGGGACCCCCCATACGCCGACACCCGCGATCAGAAACGACAGGGTGCTCACGAGGACGAGGGCGGCCCCGAGCCCTGCTATGAACTTGGGGTCCGCGCGCCGGAACACCGCGGGGTGACTGAGCCGGAAGGGGTAGCCCGGATCGTCGGGTTTGGGTGCGATCCACGTGAGGTGGATGAGGCCGTGGACGACCAACACGAGTCCGAATAGAGCGGGGACCATCCTCAAGCCTTCTCTCTGAGCCGCTCGGCGGCTAGCACCGTGACGAATGTCGCGATGAGAGTGCATACCCAGCCGGCGAGCGCAATCTGGCTCAGCGCGGCAATTCGCTTGTCGGCCTTGGCGAGCGAACGCCCCGCGACCACGACGTCACCGCCACTGCGATCGGCAGCCATGCCAGCACGGTGCGCTTCCAAAGCGACATGAGATTCACCTTCCGGCGGGTCGGGGCAGGTCTTGCTCAACGGCTTCTGCCCGCTCGCGCAGGGCGGCGAGCGCCACGGCGATAGCTGGGTTTCCACCGCTGCCCCGGCGGATCACCGCGTGGATCTTCCGGTGCAGCTGCGTGTCGACGAGCGGCTGGATATCGATGCCTTCCGGGCGGCATCCCACCAGCGCGAGCGGCGGCACGAGCGTCACCCCGAGGCCCTCCGCCACCGCCGCGAGGATGACTTGGAAGTCCATCGAGTGCAGGTTCGTCCGAGGCTCGAAGCCGGCACGGGTCGCCGCGCTCACCACAAGGTCGAGCATCGAGGTCGAGTCCCGCCCGACGATCCATTCGTCGTCGGCCAGATCGGTGATCCGCACCGGGCTGCCCGCGAGCGGGTGCGCCTGGGGCAGTGCGAGGTAGACGGGCTCGGTGAGAAGTAGAGTCAGTTCGATGCCGGCATCCTCGCTGGTCGGCAGCATGTCCCACTCGTACGTGAGCACGAGGTCGAGGTGCCCCGTCTTGAGCGCGGG
>CAYHCN010000424.1:0-1794 GCA_964354945.1 uncultured Eubacteriales bacterium | reverse complement strand
CCGTTCTACGTCAATGCGCCGTATGGCATCTGCCTCGCGCACAACGGCAATCTCGTAAACACGGTCGAGCTCCGCGACGCACTCAAGGCGCAGAAGATACGCTTCCGCTCGACCACCGACTCCGAAGTCATCGCTACGCTGATCTCCGCGTTCACCCAGAAGTACCACCACATTCGCGATGGTATCCGGGACACGATGGAGCTCATCCGCGGGGCCTACTCGGTCGTACTCATCACCGAGAACGCGATGTATGCGTTCCGCGATCCGTACGGGGTGCGCCCGCTGGTCCTCGGCAAGATCGACGAGCGCGGGTGGGTCGTCTCCAGCGAGACTTGCGGGCTCGACATCATCGGCGCCGAGTACATCCGGGACATCGCACCGGGCGAGATCGTCAAGATATCGGCCGACGGGGTCGAATCGCAGCAGGGCGTCGAGGCGAAGAAGCTCTCACTGTGCATGTTCGAGTTCGTGTACTTCGCGCGCCCGGACAGCGTGATGTTCGACTGCACCATGTACGAGGCACGCCGTCGTATGGGCGAGGCGCTGGCCGCCGAGGCACCCGTCGACGCCGACCTCGTGATCGGCGTGCCCGACTCGGGCATCCCCGCGGCCATCGGCTTCGCGATGGGGAGTGGCGCCCACGGCGGCAAGTCCATCCCCTACGGCGAGGGCCTTGCCAAGAACCGCTACGTCGGCCGGACGTTCATCTCGCCGAGCCAGATGCTGCGCCAGCAGGGCATTCGCCTCAAGCTGAACCCGCTCAAGAGCGCAATCGAAGGCAAGCGCCTAGTGGTCGTCGACGACTCGATCGTCCGAGGCAACACGACGCAGAAGCTTGTCCAGCTGCTTCGTGACGCCGGCGCTGCCGAGGTGCACATGCGCATCACCTCGCCGCCGGTTGCGTGGCCGTGCTTCTACGGCATCGACACCGACACGCAGGAGCAGCTGATCGCATCGGCGCACTCCGTCGAGGAGACCCGCGCACACATCGGCGCGGACTCGCTCGCGTACCTGTCGCTCGACGCGATGGTCGCGGCCACCGGGGCTCCCAAGGATGACTTCTGCGTGGCCTGCTTCGACGGCCAGTACCCCATCGAGATCCCCGATAGCGTCCGCAAGGGCAAGCTGTCGCTGGAGCGCTCGAAGAGCCGGTAGCTCGGTCCCGCACCCCGAGCGCCGAAGCCATCCGAGGGCAGGTTTGCCCGCCGCCGTGCCGAAGCAACAAGCGAGGAGGGTTGCCTCCGTCGTGGTTAAGCCGAGCCCCCTCATCTCACCGCACCAATGACGGCCCAGCGCCGTCCAGAGAGGCCGATGGCCAGGGCCCGCACACAGAAGCTTCAGGAGAGCGGCGAGCCTTCCGGCGCCCCAGTGTCGGAAGGTCCTGCTCCCTTGGTGCCTGCACCACCGCGCCGAAGCGGCTCGCTCGCCCCCATCCTGCTCTACCTGGCCGTTTCGGGCTTCATCGTTCTCGAGGTGATGATCGCCCGCTCGGTCTTGTTCGGAGGGCTCGGGCCGGTCGGCGGCGTCCTCTCCGAGATGGTGTTCGTGCTCGCGCTTGTCGGCATCGTCGACCTCGCGCTCTCCCGGTGGCGGCCATTCGCGTACGCCGCGACCGTGTCGCTGGTCTCGCTCGGCCTGCTGGCGGTCGTGGTGTACGCGTCGTACGCCGAGCGACTGCCTGAGGTCGGCGCGATCCGATTCGCCGGGGAAGCGTGGGCGGCCAGGTCGAGCGTGCTGGCGCTGCTCCAGCCGGCGTATCTCGTATTCGCGCTGGGCGCTCTCGCGCCGCTCCTC
>CAYHCN010000423.1:0-1803 GCA_964354945.1 uncultured Eubacteriales bacterium | reverse complement strand
CTCGCCGACGCGGCCGACCTCATCGCGGCGAACCCCATGGCCCTCGAGCTACGGCGCATGCAGATGATCACCGAGGTCGGCGCCGAGCAGAACACAACGACCATCCTCATGATGCCGACCGAGTTCGTCACCGTCGCCGAGGCGGTCTCCAAGCACCTCCTCGGCAAGAACGTGCCGCGTGGGACCGGCCTCGGAGACGAATGATCCCGGCGACCGGCAATGCGATCATCGACTGGATCATCGGTGCGCTCACGGCGTACGGCTACTTCATCGTCTTCGGCATCACGATCTTCGAGAACCTGTTCGTAGTAGGCAGCTTCACCCCCGGCGAGACGGTGGTGATGGCTGCGGCATTCGTCGCCGCGCAGGGGGGGCTGTCGCTCCCGGTCGTGTGGATCGCCTCCGTGGTCGGAACCGTCGTCGGCAGCAACGTCAGCTACTGGTTCGGCCACTTCAGGGGGCGAGCGGCGCTCGACGCTCTCGGTCACCGTCTCGAGGGAACGAGACTCGGCAGGATGGTTGGGATCCACCGCGGATCGATGGCCGAGGCCGAGGACTACTTCAACCGCTTTGGCTCCAAGACCATCTTCCTGTCGCGTTTCGCGGTCGGCCTCAAGAACTTCATGCCCGTGGTCGCCGGTGCCTCGAAGATGGGCGTGTTCTGGTTCGAGCTGTGGACCCTGCTCGGCGCGATCACGTACACCTCGATCATGTGCGCGATCGGGTGGTTCCTCGGCAGGAGCTTCGACCGGGCGATGCGTGTGGCCGGAGGCATCAGCTACGCCGGGTTCGGGATCGCGATGGCGCTCTTCGTGACGGTCGTCGTCCTGCGCATCAGGTCGACGAGGCGTGAGGCCCGCCGACGCGAGGCCGAGGAGCTCGCCCGCGCCGCGGAGCTTGCCGAGATCACCGAGGACGTCGAGTGAGTACCCGCGACGAGGTTCTTGCACGGCTGCGTGACGCCGGGCCCGACGGGGCGAGCGGCGAGGCGATCGCCGCCGACCTCGGTATTTCCCGGGCGGCCGTGGCGAAGCACGTCGCTGCGCTTCGCGACCGAGGCTACGTTGTCGACGCCTCTGCCGGCACGGGGTATCGCCTCGCATCGGCTCCGGATCTTCCGATCCCCGCCGAGGTCATCCCGCTCGTCACCGATGCGATGTGGGTCCGCATCGAAGGCGGGGAGGAGACTGTCTCCACCAACGACGACGCCCGCGCGCTTGCGCGCGCCGGCGCAGCTGAGGGCACCGTGGTGGTCGCGGCTCGTCAGACGTCGGGGAGGGGACGACTCGGCCGGTCGTGGGCCTCGCCGGTCGGAGGCGTCTACCTCTCGATGGTGCTTCGCCCGCCGCTTGCCCCGGTCTCGGTCGCGCCACTCGCGCTCGTCGTCGGGCTCGGGGTCGTGCGAGGCCTGGAGGCGCTCGGCGCATCGCCCCGGCTGAAGTGGCCCAACGACGTTCTGCTCGATGGAGGCAAGGTCGCCGGCGTACTCCTGGAGATGTCTGCCGAGACCGACCGGGTCGACTGGGTCGTCGCCGGCGTGGGGTTGAACGTCGCCCCGGGGGGAGAGTCCGACGTCTCCACGGCGACAGCGTCGGTGGCTCCAGGCGCTGCCTTCCTCGGCGGCGAGCTTCCCGGTGTGTCGCGCCCTCGCGTGGCCGCAGCCGTCCTCGACGGCGTCGCCGATGCGTACCGGCGCTTCCTCGACGGGGGGTTCGCGCCGATGTGCGAGGAGTGGAACTCGCGGGATGCGCTGCGCGGTGCCGATCTCGTGGTCCGCGACGCGCATGGAGGCGAGGTCGCCTC
>CAYHCN010000422.1:0-1804 GCA_964354945.1 uncultured Eubacteriales bacterium | reverse complement strand
GATGTCGACGGCGAGCTCTTGCTCGTAGCGTTCCGCGGGCGTGTCGACCTTCGAATCGAGACCGAGTACGACTTTGGTGAACTTCGCGGGACCCGGGGCGACCGCAATCACCGGAATGGGCGACTCGCGGCCGATGCGGTCCAGCTCGCCACCGAAGAAGCGGCTCACGAACCCCCTGTCGGACTGGAGCGGCGTGACGAGGGCACTCGCTCCTCGGTCGACCATGGCCTCGAGCATCGCGCCCGCGTACGACGGCGCGTAGCGCACCCGCGCCTCGACATCGGCACCCTGAGCCTCCGCGGCCTTTGTCGCCGCCTTCGCTGTATCAGCTGCTTCGGCGGCACGATTGCGCTCTTCTTCGGTGGTGACCGCGACGGGCATAACGAGACCGTCATCTTCGGCGGCGATCGCCGAGGCGATCTTGACGATGACGTCGACAGGGGCGGCAGCGGGCAGGCCCACGAGCAACGCCGCGCCAATGGGCCGAGTTGCTCCGGCGGGCAGCTCGATCTTCGCGGCGAACCGCCGGGTGAGCAGCGAGCCGAGCACGATCGAGACGAGAACGATGACGACGACTGCGTTCACCACCTGCTCGTTCAGCAGCCCGACCTGAGCGCCGACGAGCGTTGCGGCGAGTGTCGCCGCGGCTTGCGGAATGGTCATGCCGAACATGAGGCCCGACTCGGTCCAGCTGAACTTGAGGACCCGTCCGGTGATGACCGAGGCCAGGGCCTTACCTCCCAGCAGGACGACCATGAACCCAAGGGCCATCGTGATCGTGGACATCTTGATCATGACCGCAGGGTTGAGCTTGGTTCCCACGTAGACCAGAAACGCGGGCACGAACAGGGCCTCGCCGAAGAAGTCGACCCGCTCGAGCAGCGGTCCACCCTTCGGCGCAAGGCGATTGACCCCGAGGCCCGCGAGGAACGCGCCGACGAGTCCCTCGATCCCGAACACCTCGGCAAGCACGCCCGCCGAGGCGAAGGCGAACAGCATGAACGCGAACCGCAGCGTGCGACTCTGACCGGTGCTGCGGAAGAAACGCTTGCCGACCCACGGCAGAATCACGAGCGCGTAGATCGCGAGCACCACGAGCCCGCCGAACACCGTCGAGACGACGGTGACGGGCGATCCCCCCTTCGCGGTCGTCACGGCCAGTACGACGAGCGCCATGGTATCGGTCAGGATCGTCGCGCCGGCGGTCGTCGTGACGGCTCGGCTCCGGCTCAGCCCTGCCTCGCGCACATCGGGCAATGTCACGAGCGTGTGCGACGCGAAGATCGAGCCCAAGAGCGCCGCCGCGGCCATCGAGAAGCCGAGGATCCAGTGCCCCTGGATGACCCCGAAGGTGAACGGGAACGCGAACCCCAGCAGCCCGAACATCAGGGCCGCGTTGCGGTTCTTCTTGAACATGACGAGGTCTATCTCGAGACCGGCCTGGAACATCAGGTACAGCAGGCCGATCTGCCCCAGCTCGTCGACCGCACCCGCGGGCAGCACGCCGAGGATGTACGGGCCGAAGAGCGCGCCCGCGAGCACGAATCCGATGAGGCCGGGCATGCGAACCCACCCCGCGAGCGTGGGCGCGATCATGATCGCGAGGGCCACGAACGCGAGCACCTCGGTCAGGCTGATCTGGATCTGCTGCATGAGCCCCCCTAGCGCAGACTACGAGACGCGCGCTAAGAATACCCGCCGCTCACGCGCCATGCGATGGTCTGGACCACGATACCCACGACATGGCCCGAGGAGAAACGATGAAGGAGGCCCGGCTCAGCCGAGGCGGGCCTCCTTCCGAGAA
>CAYHCN010000421.1:0-1812 GCA_964354945.1 uncultured Eubacteriales bacterium | reverse complement strand
CCAGATCAACCTCTCGCGATGCTGCGGCGGAGCCAAGCACACGCTCCTCGCCTCCAGCGCCGGGGGTCGCTGCAACAGCCCGACCTGCCACGCCCCCCACTCCCGCACGAACCGCTCGTCTCTCGGCGGCTCGGGCAGCGGGTTCAGGATCTCGTGCTTGATGAGCGGGATGCCCTTCCAGTCCAGCTGCTCCACCGGCTCGAAGCCGACCTTCTCGGCGACCCGCGTGGAGGCGAGGTTGTCGACGTGGATCATGCAGATGAGGCGGTCGAAGCCGACGGTGCCGAAGCAGTAGTCGACCACCACCTGGCCCGCCTCGGTGGCGAGCCCTCGGCCCCACAGGTCGTAGTGGAGCCACCACCCGATCTCGATATCGGGGGCGAAGGTGCACCCCGGCCCGCAGAAGCCGATCGCCCCGCGCGGGTCGAGCTTGCCCGGCTCGCGCAGCTCGAGCGCCCAGCGACACCACCCCAGCTGCTCCTGCGTGTCGAGCTGTCGGGCGACGAACTGCTCGACTTCCTCGCGTGCGTACGGACGGCCCTCGGTAATGAACCGCACGACCTCGGGGTTGGTCGCGAGGCGCATGAAGTCGTCGCAGTCCTCGGCGGAGGGCGTCCACGCGCGGATGCGCAGGCGAGGCGTCTCGATGATCACGGGTCCCATGGGTGTGATGTTAGCTGGGGGTGCGGCGAATCACGAGGATTGCGAGGTCATCCCGCAGCTTGCTCCCGGAGAACTTGAGGACCGACGCGAGGATCGCGTCGCGAATCTCCTCTGCGGAGCAGTTCGCCATGCCGTGGAGCAAGCTGCGGAGCCTCTTCTCCCCGTAGAACGCGCTCCCGCGGCGCGCCTCGGTCAGCCCGTCCGTGTACAGCACGAGCGTGTCGTACACGCGGAACGCCGTCTCGGCGTCGGTGAAGGTGAGGTCCGGGTATGCCGCGACGATCGGCGAGGTGCTCGGCAGGTCGTCGAGGATGTCGCCAGGGCGTCGGAGGAAGCCTGTCGCATGGCCCGCGTTGCAGTAGACGAGCAGATCCTCGGCGGGGTCCAGGATGCCGAAGAACACCGTCATGAACCATTCGGACGCGGTCTGGCGGACGATGATGCGGTTGGCCTGCGCCATCACCTCAGCAGGAGTGCGGAGCCCCTCGGCTGCGAGCACGCGGAGCGTGTTCTTGACGAGAGAGGTGAACGCTGCGGCGTCGAGGCCCTTCCCGGAGACATCGCCGATGACGATGCCGGTCCGGCCGTCCTCGAACTCGAACAGGTCGTAGAAGTCGCCTCCTACGCGCGCGAACTCGGTCGCCGAGCGATAGGCGCTCGCGATCTGCAGGTTCGGCAGGTACGAGGGCAGGGCGATGAGACCTTGCTGGAGCTGGTCGGCGATGTGGCGCTCGGCTTCGCGCGCCTCCTCCAGTTCCTCGATCTTCGCGTCGAGCGCGTGAGCCATCGAGTTGAACGCGTCCTTGAGCTGGACGCACTCGCCGGCCGCGCCCTGCGGCAGTCGTGCGGGCACGCGGAGCTCGCCCGCCTCGAGCGTGTGCGCGTGGTTGACGAGGCGGTCGATGGGCTGGAGCACCCATCGCGAGCTGCCGAACATCGCCACGCCCGCCAGTACGGCGGCGAACATGACGTAGGCCGCGACGACGGTGGCCGTCCGGCTCCTGGCCGGCCCCATCGCCTTGACGAGGTCGACGCTCGTCACCAGATACAGCCCTTGCCCCCGGCCGACGTACACGGGCGCATGCGTGAGGAGCGCTCGCTTGCCGGTGAAGTCCCGGCCCACCTGCTGTCCCGCGCGATCGCTGTACA
>CAYHCN010000420.1:0-1815 GCA_964354945.1 uncultured Eubacteriales bacterium | reverse complement strand
CGTCGAGCGCCGAGACGGGCTCGTCGCAGACGATGAGCTTCGGCTGCAGGGCAAGCGCGCGGGCGATGCCGATGCGCTGCCTCTGGCCGCCCGAGAACTCGTGGGGATAGCGGTTGATGTGCTCCGGGTTCAAGCCGACGACCTCGAGGAGGTCCTGGGCGCGCTTGCGCCGCTCGTTCCCGCTCCCGATGTTGTGGATGAGCAGGGGCTCGGTGACGATCTCGCCGATGGTCATGCGCGGGTTCAGCGACGCGTAGGGGTCCTGGAAGATGATCTGGACCTCTCGGCGAAACGCCTTCAGGTCCGCGCCCTTCAGCACGAGCACGTCGGTTCCGTCGAAGATCACGGAGCCGGCGGTGGCGTCGAGCAGGCGCATGATCACTCGGCCGGTCGTCGACTTCCCGCAGCCGGACTCGCCGACGAGCCCGAGTGTCTCGCCTGCCTCGACCTCAAAGCTCACGCCGTCGACGGCTTTCACGACGCCTGTCTGCCTCGAGAACACGCCGCTCTTCACGGGGAAGTGCTTGACCAGGTCTTTGACTTCGATGAAGGCCATCAGGCACTCACCCCCGCGCACGCCATTTCGTCCTTCGTGAAGCCCGCTTCGCCCGCGAAGTGGCACGATGCACCGTGCTGCCCGTCGATGAACCTGAACTCAGGCACGTCGGTGCGACAGACGTCCTTGGCGTACGGACACCGGGGGTGGAAGGGGCATCCCGGCGGCACATCGACCAACGAAGGCGGCTGACCCTTGATGGGGCACAGTTCTGACTTCTCGGTCATGCCGTGGAGCGGGATCGAGTCCATGAGACCCCACGTGTAGGGGTGCATCGGCCGATAGAACACCTCGTTGGTGGTGCCGTACTCCGCAGCCTTGCCGGCGTACATCACGAGGACGCGGTCGGAGATGTCGGCCACGACCCCAAGGTCGTGGGTGATCATGATTATCGCCGAGTTGGTGCGCTGCTGGAGCTCCTGCATGAGCTCGATGATCTGCGCCTGGATCGTCACGTCGAGCGCCGTGGTCGGTTCGTCGGCGATCAGGATCTCGGGATCGCACGCCAGCGCCATCGCGATCATCGCGCGCTGCCGCATACCCCCCGAGAACTGGTGCGGATAGTCCTTGACGCGGGCCTCGGGGTTCGGGATACCGACCAGCCTGAGCAGCTCGGTCGCGCGATCCCACGCCTCCTTCTTGGACATGCCCTTGTGGATCTGGAGCGGCTCGGCAAGCTGCCGGCCAATGCGGTACACCGGGTTCAGCGAGGTCATGGGGTCCTGGAAGATCATCGCGATCTCGTTGCCCCGGATCTTGCGGATATCCTCGTCGCTCATGTTCACGAGGGACTTGCCCTTGAACTTCACATCCCCGCCCACGATCTTGCCCGGGGGCATGGGGATCAGCTTCATCATCGTGAGCGCGTGCACCGACTTGCCCGAACCCGACTCGCCGACGACGCCGAGCGTCTCGCCCCGGTTGAGCGTGTAGGTAACCCCGTCGACAGCCTTGACGATGCCGTCGCGGGTGTAGAAGTGCATCCGGAGGTCTTGGACCTCGAGAAGGTTCTCCGCCATCGCTAGTCCTTCATCTTCACGTCGAGAGCGTCGCGAATACCGTCACCCAGCAGGGTGAACGCAAGCACCGTCGCCAGGATCGCCAAGCCCGGGAACAGGATCAGCGACGGATGCGTGGTCAGAAACGCGCGGCCGTCCTCGATCATGCGGCCCCACGAGATCGCCGGTGGCTGGATACCCAAGCCGAGGAACGACAGCGCCGCCTCAGTAAGGATGGCGCCACCGATCGACATCGTCGCG
>CAYHCN010000419.1:0-1815 GCA_964354945.1 uncultured Eubacteriales bacterium | reverse complement strand
TACAGCGCGAGCGACAGCCTCAAGATGCCGCGCCCGTGATTGGGCCCGAATACGATCGCGAGCGCGGTGACGATGCCGATCGCACCACCCGCGTACAGCAGCCAGCGTGGCTTGGCCGTGGAGTCCACACGGCGCGCCATCAGAATGTCCGCACTCCCCCGCGCCATCGCATAGACCGCCACCGCGACACCGAAGAACCGCTTCGCCGCCGAGGGGTCAGAGAACAAGAACGCCGCCAGCGCGAGTCCCGCCAGCCCCATCAACAATGTAGGCAGCGCGGTGGTGACGAACGTGAACCGCGTGCCCGCGGTCTGGTGCTTCATAGCGAACGCGCCTACGACTGCGCTTACCGATGCGATCAAGATCCAAGTCGCGAATCCCAACGTGAGCAGCTGCTCGGAGACCGGGTGCAGGGCAACGATGATCGCAGCAGCGACCAGGTTCAGCACCCCCGCGCGCAGCAAGGCGTTCTCGACACCGCCCGTCGCGCGGTAGAGCGGGTTCGCCGCCCGTCGCTGCGGCGCGGGCTTGACCAGCTCGGCGAGCGCGATCCCCTCCGCGTCCTCGGGGTTGACGCCGCGTACGGCCGCGGCCGGTTCTGCGTACGGGAGCCCGCGACCGCCCGGCACCTTCACGAACTCAAAGCCGTCGCGCTGGGCTGAAACGGTCGCAAGGTAGTCGGCGGGAGTCAGCGAGTCGTCGGCGGGCGCGATGACTCGCACTGGTGGCGGCACCTGCGCGAGAAGCTCGCCAGCGTCCGTGCCCAGCATCGCGTTGTCGGCAGAGCGCAGGATGGCCACCATGCGGGGCGCGGACCGCTCGGCGACCGTCCCGGTTCGCTCGCTGTTCGCGAGCCGATGCGCCATGTCCCTCAGCGCGATCTTCTGCGCGGCGTCCCTGTCCCCGGCGAGGTCGTCGAGCGACGCCCCCGGCGGAAGCAGCCCGGGACTGAAAGCGACGACGCCGGCACTGCGCTGCGGTACCGTCGCGGCGCACCCCAGCGCGATCGTCGCACCGAGGCCTTCGCCCACGAACGTGACCTGCCGCTCGGTCCCCCACAGCGCGTTGACCGTCCCGAGAACGGCAGCCACGTGATCTGCAAGCGTGTAGTGCAGGCTGAGCGGCGCGGGCGAGTCGCCGAACCCGAGTAGATCGACGACCGCCACATCGTGGCTCCGGGCGAGGACCTCGGCTGCGGGAATCCAAGCCGCCGACCCGTGCTCCAGGCCGTGCAACAGGAGCATGGGCTCGCCGTCGCCTCCACGCCAGGCGACGTTGAGCTCCCGGACCTCGTCGCGCATGATCTCCTCGGCGACCCGCTCCGGCATGTTCCACAGCGTCATGTGGTCCGCAGCAAGCCCCGTGAGGCGCACGATCTCCATGTCGGGCTTGAGCCGCTTCAGCGCGGGGGTCTGGCTCACCTTCACGATGGCGTCGCGCACCCCCACCGCGAACACCGTGGGCATGGTGAGCTTCGGAAGATCGTCGACGAAGGTGGCCGCGTTGACCGTGTTCTCGAGGTTCTTGCTCATGATCTCCCAGTGGGTGGGGATGTCGTCGGCGTGGAAGGCGTCCTCGAGAGGCTTCTCGGCGACGCCCGTCGCGAGCTTGTAGAGGAAGCTGTCCTTCTGCTTCGAGGTCGCGAGCCTGTCCCACAGCCACTTCGAGCCGAGTTCGTAGAGGTACTTGAGCCCGGTCCCGCTCACATTCAGCTCCGACGCCGGCAGATAGAACGGCGCGTCGAGCAGGAAGAGCCGCCGGAGCCGGTCGGGGTAGGTCGAGGCGTAGCGCAGCGCGATGTCGCCACCGAGGGAG
>CAYHCN010000418.1:0-1820 GCA_964354945.1 uncultured Eubacteriales bacterium | reverse complement strand
GGGCCCGCCCCATTGAATCGAACTGCCGAACTCGGAAGAACCGGACCGAACTACTGCGTGGCCGTCGTGGCGCCACAACCGCCGCCGCCGCATCCGCCGGCTCCGCGGCCCATGCCGCCACCCATACCGCAGCCGCCGCCACCGCCCATGCCGCAACCGCCGCCGGCACCCTGGCCGGTGCACGCCGCGGTGTTCGCGATGCGCGACTCGAGACGGGTCTTCATGTTCGCCAGCGCTGCGTCGGCCTGGGCCTGCGTGATGACGCCGGCCTTGACCTTCTCGTCGAGCAGCTGCTTGCGGACAGCAAGCGCCTGGGTAACGACCTTGTCAGCCGAGACGTCCTTGCTCGTCGCGATCTGCTCGAACGACTGGCCGGCAGCCCGCTTCGCCTGGACGTCCTCGGCGGAAAGCCCGGTGAGCTTGGCAACGACGTCGACCAGACGGCCGCCCGCATCGCGCATCGCGGAGCCGAGCCGAAGGCCGAGACCGGCGCCCGGCGCCGTCGTCGTCGCGGCTGCAGTCCTGTTGACCGCCGGAGTGGCGGCGAAACCCGTTGCTACGGTGCCGAGCGCGAGCCCAGCGACCAGAGCGGCCGCGATGAGTGCGGCAACACGCGTTCCCTTCATGTTCTGTGTGCCTCCTTAGCATCTTCGCCGCGGCCTTTCAGACCACGGTCGTTTCCTCTACGTGCTCCAGATTCTCGACCCCCGGTTTGAAATCGCCGTGAACGCGGTGCGCTCGGTGGATGAAGCACCGAAACCCCGTGGACAACTCCCGGGTCGCGCATACTTGAGTCATGCGCGTCGCCACCTACAACATCCGCCACGGGCAGGGCCTCGACGGTCGCGTCGCAACGGCCAGGATCGCCGATGTGATCCGGTCGATCGACGCCGACCTCGTGGGGGTGAACGAGGTCTGGCGCATGGCGGGACGCTTCGAGCAGCCGCGCGAGCTCGGCTACCTCACCGGGATGTCGCACGAGTTCCAGCCTGTCCATCGGTGGGGCCCCCTGTTCCAAGGCAACATGGTGCTCTCGGCCAGCCCGCTTCACGGGTTGACCGACATCCGAGTTCCCCGAGGCTTCGAGCATCGAGGGTGCCTCCTCGTGGAGACCGAGGCCGATGGAGTGCGTCTCAGATTCGGGAGCGTCCACCTGAGCCTGGGCAAGGGTCACCGCAGTCGTCAGATCCGGTATCTCGCCGCGAACCTGCCCACCGACCTGCCGCTCGTGCTGGCGGGCGACTTCAACGGCGGGGTCGGCGACCTGGAGCCACTCCGAGAGATCCTCACCGTCGTCGACGCTCCGCCGCCCACCTACTCGCCCTCGAACCCCCGCAAGGCCCTCGACCACGTGCTGTACTCGTCGCACTGGGAGCTGGTGTCGTTGGCGACGGTTCCCTCGCGCGCGTCGGACCACCTACCCTTGGTCGCCGAGCTGCATCCGCGATGAGCTGACCGCGTCGCGCGTGCTATCCTCGGCGATGCTCGCCGAGCACCTTCGCGGAGGGGTGGCAGAGTGGTTGAATGCGCTGGTCTTGAAAACCAGTGACCCGCAAGGGTTCGTGGGTTCGAATCCCACCCCCTCCGCCATCATCTAGCTGCGGAAGCGTGCGTTTGGGGACTCACCCGAGCCCCGGACCGGATTCCTCCCATCTCTCGAAAGCGCGGCACCGGCCCGTCCTCCACGGTACGTCTCCATCGGTTCGATCCCGCGGCGCAGAACACCCTCCGGCACGGCAGCACCGGTTGGGGGTCGTCGAGAGGCGGGTATAGCCGAAGAGCGTGGTGCGCGCGGCCAGCGTGTCTGCTGACGTGTGCGC
>CAYHCN010000417.1:0-1824 GCA_964354945.1 uncultured Eubacteriales bacterium | reverse complement strand
ACCTCAGAACCGGGACCCTGCGAGAGGACCTCCGCGACGCCGTCGGGTCGCACGTCGGTGACCCGTACCACCATCGGATTGGGGTTGCTGTTCGCAACCTGAATCTCGTAGGTGATCGTGTCCCCCACCTCGTAGGTGCGGTCGACGGAGGCCTTGTGCTCGACCGCGATGTTCGCGGCGAATGCGGGCCCCGCGAGTGCGAGCCCCGCGACCACCGTGACGAGGACCACCAAGGCCCCGTAGCGCCAACGTTTCCTGTTCACGCGAACCACCCCTCCTCATGAGGAGCATCACGGCGAACGAGAACGGCTCGGGGCCGGCGAGGCCCAACACGAGAAGTCGGCTTCGGACGGAAGTCGGCCGCACAACGGCGGCACCCCTACTTTGCGGCAAACGGAGTCTTCCGCTCACGCGGATGCTCGGGCGCCCCCCGCGCCCCTCGACATACCCGGCGAGGGCGCTCAGCACGTGGCCCGCCTTCTCTGGCCGGGTCAGCGCGATACCGAACCTACACGCAGATTCGGCGCCCCTCCACATCTGTGCGTACCCGTGCGTTTCCCCGCGGGCGCATCGGCCATTGGTAGGAGATTCCAGCGCAAGTGAGCGGCACAAACCTCCCCCGAACGCAAAACAACCCGGCTGCCACGACCGGGTTGCTCTGCTAGGCGAAGGAGGAAGAAGTCCTGTTCTGGTTCGTAGTATGCCTCGGCGTTGTGGAGCCGATTTGCCTCGGCTGTGGAGGGTTTGTGGAGTTGGGCCTACAACCACTCGGTGCTCGTCGCAGGCCACACCCCCGCCGCTTCCCGAGCCGCCGGGTCGGCGTACAGAAGCCATAGCGCCTGGGTCCCCAGATCGGCTCCGCCGTGCGTTTCGAGCAGCTCGTAGAGTCGCTTCGCGAGCGCGCACCCCGGCAGGTCGATGCCCGCCTCCTCCGCCGAGGCCAGCGCGATCTTGAGATCCTTCACGAAGTGCTTCACGTAGAAGCCGGGGGCGAAGTTGCCGTCGAGGATCCGCGGCGCCAAGTTGGAGAGCGACCAGCTCGCCGCCGAGCCCGCGCCGATCGAGTCGAGCACGCGGTGCGGATCGAGTCCTACCGCCTCAGCGTAGGCAAGGGACTCGACCGTGGCGAGCATCGAACCGGCGATGGCGACCTGATTCGCCATCTTGGTGTGCTGCCCCGCACCCGGACCGCCCTGCAGAATCACGTTCTTGCCGAGGACGTGGAGCAGCGGCTCAATGCGGGCGAACGCGTTGGCGTCGCCGCCGACCATGATGGTGAGCGTAGCGTTCTTGGCGCCGATATCGCCGCCCGACACCGGCGCGTCGAGTGCAGCAAGCCCCCGTTCGCCGGCCGCCTCGGCGATGCGCCGCGCGAGCGCAGGCGAGGACGTTGTCATGTCCACGAGCACCGCGCCCTCGCGGGCGCGTTCGACGATTCCTCCCGGCGCGAGGTAGATCTCCTCGACGTCGGCGGGATAGCCGACCATCGTGATGACGACGTCGGCGACAGCGGCTGCCTCGCCGGGAGCGTCGGCCCACCGCGCGCCGCGTGCGACCAGCCCGTCGGCGCGAGACTTCGTGCGGTTGAACACCACGACATCGTGCCCGGCGTCGAGGAGGTGACCCGCCATCGGGCCACCCATGACGCCCGTCCCGATGAAGGCGATCGTCTCACCGCGCGCATCGGCCATGCCGAGCTCCCCTCTCGCGTCCAGCGATCGCACGCTACGCGATCGTGACGATCTGGTCATCGCCGAGCATCGCGGCAACGCTGGCCGGCATGGCACCCGCCTCACCGACGGCGAGCTTCTCGGTGAGCTTGAG
>CAYHCN010000416.1:0-1827 GCA_964354945.1 uncultured Eubacteriales bacterium | reverse complement strand
CGGTCACGAGCCCCGATCTCCCAGCGGAGTTCGATGGGACGCGTGTGGCGTACTTCGCCGACGCCCATGCCGGTCCGTACTTCTCGAGACGCCGGGTGGCCCGCGTGGTCGACCGGATCAACGCCTTGGAGCCCGACCTCATCCTCGTCGGCGGCGACAACGTCGGCGGGCGAAGCGGCGGCGGAGCGAAGTTCTACCCCGAGGCGCGCCGACTCGACGCCCCCCTCGGCGTGTACGGCGTGCTCGGCAACCACGACTACTGGGAGGGCGAGCAGCTGGCGAGACAGGACATGGACGCTGCCGGCATCCAGATCGTCGACAACGCCAACGTGCCGATCCGCAAGGACGGCGCGCAGATACGGCTGGGTGGAGTCGAGGACTTCTGGGAGGGCGAGCCCGATATGGCCGCGGCGGCCCAGGGAATCGCGGAGGACGACTTCGCACTGCTGATGACGCACAACGCCGACGTGCTCGCGCGAGGTCTCGAGAGGACCCCGGACGTTTGGGACCTTGCCGTCACGGGCCACATGCACGCGGGCCAGCTGACGTTCTTCGGGCTGTGGGCGCCGATCGTGCCCTCGATGTACGGACAGCGCTATCGCAACGGCTGGGTGGAGGAGATGGGCACCCTCATCCTGATCTCGAACGGCGTGGGTGAGGTGACACTGCCGGTCAGGTTCTTCGCGAGGCCGGAAGTCAACCTCATCACGCTGAAGCGGGGTCCCGTGCTTGCCGTGGAGGGCAGGAACGTCCGGCGCTAGTCGTCGCCACGCCCACGACTGGGCTGATCGACGTCCGAGAACGGATCGTCTCGTTCCTAGAACAGCGTGTCCATCGTGCCCCGGTCTTCGTCCCGACGCTCGTGCGGTACCTCCGCATCCTCGGGTGCGGGCTCGCCGGTCTCCACTCCCCCACGCCTCGGCTCGACGAGATCGCCGAGGATCTCGGCCATCTCCCGGGCGTTGCGCGGCGCGTAGTCGTACTTGCAGTTGTTGAACATCACGTAGGTGCGTTCGGTCTCCTCGGCGATGCGCCTGACGGGATCGCGCCACTCGACGAGTTCCTCGGGCGTGTAGAGGTAGTCGAACCTGTCGGCCGCCGTCTGCGTCTTCGCGTACCACGTGCCCGCGTTCCGTCCATGGAACCGCACGTAGCCGAGACGCCCGGTTGCCGCGGCCACCCGCGGCATGATCGGTGCGCCGGGGATCTCGGGAGTGTCGACGGCCACGAATGTGAGCCCCCGGTCGGCGAGGAACCGCATGGTGTGGTCGAGGTTCTCCTCGGCAACCCACGACGCGTGGCGGAACTCCACGAAGATAGGCCACGGTTCGAGCTGAACGGCTGCCGACTCGATCTCGGCCAAGTTGCGGTCGCGGCGCTCGCGGTCTTTGGCGGTGAAGTACGGCGGGTACTGCATGAGCACGCCGCCGAGCTTGCCCGCTTCGTCCAGAGGTGACAGCTCCTGGCGGAAGATCTCGAACGAGCGCTCGACCATCCGCGCATCGGGGCGGCGGACTCGGCCCCGCGGGGTCACCTCGTACGGGTAGTCGCGCAAGTCGGGATGCAGCGAGCGCTCGTCGACCTCGTGCCCAGTCATCATCCCGTACGCCTTGATGTGGAACGTGAACTCGGGAGTGGTCCGGCGCACCCAGGCCTCGGCGAACTCGCGCCTCGGCAGGCCATAGAAGACCGAGTCGACCTCGACCGTGTCGAAGCGCGCCGCGTAGTATCGGAGCCTCGCCTCCGGCGTCGAGACGCCCGACGGATACCAGCGCTCCTGCATGGTCTTGTCGGTCCACGAGCACGTCCCGACGACAACCCCCGCCA
>CAYHCN010000415.1:0-1836 GCA_964354945.1 uncultured Eubacteriales bacterium | reverse complement strand
AACCACGTCTGCCTGCACCAGACGATCATCGGTCAGGAAGCCATCGCTCAGATGGAGATTGCCGAGGACGAGCCAGACGTCGTCATCGGCTGCGTGGGCGGCGGCAGCAACTTCGCCGGCATCGCGTTCCCGTACTACCGCCGCAAGCTCGAGGGCAAGAGCAACGCGCGACTGCTCGCCGTAGAGCCGAAGGCGTGCCCGACGCTCACCGCCGGTGAGTACCGTTACGACCTCGGTGACGAGGCCGGCATGACGCCGCAGATGCTCATGTACACGCTGGGTCACGACTTCGTGCCCGCCGGCATCCACGCAGGCGGCCTGCGCTACCACGGGGACTCTCCGCTGGTGAGCCAGCTCGTGCACGAGGGCGAGGCCGAGGCCATCGCTGTCGATCAGACCGCGTGCTTCGCCGCCGCGGTTCAGTTCGCGCGCGCCGAGGGCATCCTGCCTGCGCCCGAATCGAGCCACGCCATCCTCGCCGCCATCGACGAGGCGCTGGCGGCCAAGGACGCCGGCGAGGACAAGGTCGTTCTGTTCAACCTGTCGGGTCACGGTCACTTCGACCTGGCCGCCTACGCCGCGTACAATTCCGGCGAGCTCCAGGACTTCGATTTCGCCGCCGGTAGCACGCTGTGCGGTGACGACCTGTAGTCACACTGGCGATCGGGGCCGGGGTATCTTGCCTCGGCCCCGGATCGACTCGCGCCTTCGACGTGTGAGGACGTGAACGTGAGAACACGCATCAAGATCTGCGGGATCACTTCGGCGCAAGACGCGGAGGCGGCTGTTGCCGCCGGTGCGGACGCCGTCGGCGTCATCCTCGCCGAGTCGGCCCGTCAGGTCACTCTCGAGGAGGCCGAGCAGATCCTCGCCACGATCCCTCCGCCCATCGCGCGTATCGGCGTCTTCGTGGATGCTGCTCCCCATCACGTGTTCGATGCCATCGCGCGTTTGCGGCTGGCCGCTGTCCAGTTCAGCGGGAGGGAGACGCCGGAGCATTGTTCGCGTATGCCGGTGCCGGTCCTCAAGGCCGTCCACGTGGGACCCGACTTCTCGTGGGCCGATGCCGAGGTCTACCGGGAGTGCGTCTCGGCGATCCTGCTCGACACCGCAGTGGGGGACAAGCGCGGCGGGACGGGCCGGTCGTTCGCGTGGTCCACGGTCGCGCCGGTACCCGACGGTCTCACGGTGTTCCTCGCCGGGGGACTGAATCCGGTCAACGTGGGGACAGCGATCAGCGAGATCAGGCCCTTCGCGGTCGACGTTTCGTCCGGTGTCGAAGAGCGGCTACGCCACAAGGACCCCGACAAGATGCACGCGTTCGTGGCTGCCGTTCGTGCGGCCGACGAGAGAGGCTGAGCGCAGCGTGAGCGAGCTCTTTCCCCGAGCAGACGAGGTGTACCAGGGACCAGACGAGTCGGGCTTCTTCGGCTCGTACGGGGGGCGCTTCGTCCCCGAAACGGTCATGCCCGCGCTTCTCGAGCTCACGGCGTGCTTCGAAGAAGCGCGCGAGGACATCGTGTTCCGACAGGACCTGGCGGATCTGTATCGCGACTACGTGGGCAGACCGACACCGCTGTACCCGGCGCACAACCTCGCCACGGCGGTCGGCCTCGGCACGGTCTTCCTCAAGCGTGAGGACCTGTGCCACACCGGTGCGCACAAGATCAACAACACCCTGGGCCAGTGCCTGCTCGCGAAGCGGATGGGCAAGGAGCGAGTGATCGCCGAGACCGGCGCGGGGCAGCACGGCGTGGCCACGGCAACCGCCGCTGCGCTGATGGGCCTGGAGTGCGCCGTGTTCATGGGCACCGAGGACATCCGTCGGCAGGCCCT
>CAYHCN010000414.1:0-1838 GCA_964354945.1 uncultured Eubacteriales bacterium | reverse complement strand
GCGAGCTGCGCCTCACGGGGAAGAGCAAGTCGCTCGTGAAGAGCGGGCTGAAGCCGGTGTCCGAGTACCTCGGCACGCAAGGCCGCTTCCGCGGAATCGCCGAGGAGACCGTCGAGCAGATCCAGACGTGGGTCGACGTGCGGTGGGCGGAGTACGTCCAGCGCGACGCCGGCATCTGCGAGACCTTCTAGCCTCCTGCCGCGTGCCCGAAGGCGCGATCGGCGACCGCAGATGGTGCCGCCGTCACGCCGAGAGCTTGGCGCCCACCTCAGGGACCAGGGCCTGGCGCTCGTCGTCGGGCAGCGCTTTGATCGCCGACCACACCTCGGGGCAATGGCTCTCCGGCGCCAGGCCCAAGACATCCTTGAGCGCGGCATCGACCTGCTTGCGGTGCGGGGTGTCGTAGGGGATCTCGAGCGCTTCGAACATCCAGCTCAGGTGTCGCTGGTAGCAGGTCACGTGAGGTCGACCTTCTCCACGTTCGTCACAGCGGCGTCGGCCCTCTGCTCGAAGGTGCCCGTGTATGCGAGTCCGCCGATCCGTGCTCCCTCGCCGAGGACGACGTTGCCCGCGCGCACGGAGTCCGCGGTCGTGAGGTCGAGCATGACGTCATTGGCGACGATCGACCTCGACGTGAGTCGACGTTCGCCGAGGACCGCCATCACGCCGAGGCCTGCCCATCCGGCCCCCCGATCGACGACGACCTTCTGCCCCTCGATTTCGCGCACCGACGACGGGCCGTGCAGTCCGATTCGCACGGTAGGGGCGACGAGCCTGTCGGCGGTGACGATGCCTTCGATGGAGACGTCCTCGGAGGAGACCACGCCCGACACACTGAGGCTCCCTCGAGAGTCGAGCACACGCGTATTAAGGTCGCCGTAGCACGTGAGGCGCCCCTTGACTGCGACGGTCCCGACGCCCGCGCCCCGCGAAAGCGTGGTCTCGCCGTTGACCGTGAGCGCCTGCGCCTGAAGCACACCGTCGATTCGCGCGGTGCCGTTCACCTCGACCGTGGTGGCCTGGATGTCGCCCGCGGCAGTGGCCGCGCCGTTGATGCGGAGCGTTTCGCAGGCGATGGTGCCGCGAATCGTCCCCACGCCGTTCACGGTGACGTTCCCGTAGGTCCCGCTGTCGAGGGTGCCCCCCCCGTTGAGCTGCATGTCGCTTGCCTGGGTGCTCGCCATCTCGGCGCTCCCTCCGCCTCGTCCCGCATACCGGCGTTCAGTCTACCCTCACGTTCATGCCCCTTGGGAGGCGGAACCGCTTTGTGCCGCCAGCGGAAACTCAAGCGTCGTTGACTTTCGGTGGGCGCGAGACGGTGTTGAGCAGGAGCTCTGCTTGAAGGCGGGAACAATAGCGTGAGGGGTATACGCTTGCGCCTGCCACTCAGTATTCGTATCGTGCGTGATGACTCGTCCAGTTCCGGGGGAGGACGACGAGTATGACTGCAGAGGGCCTGACTCACGCTCCGCCGTCCCACGGCACGAGGGACCTCATTCTCGATGCCGCCGACCAGTTCCTGAAGACGCACCCGTTCCGCGATCTCACTGTCAGTGGCCTCATGCAGGCCACCTCGGTGAGCCGGCCTGCGTTCTACCAGTACTTTCGCGACCGCTACGACATCGCTGCTGCGCTGATCGATCGCATCGCCGAGGCCGTGACCGCGGGCGGTCGTGAGTGGCTGAGCGGGAATGCCGGCGCGGCGGAGGGCTGCGACGCCGGGGTCCGTTCCTTTGTCGAGCACGTGGCTCCGCAGGCCTACGTCATGCGCGCGATCTGCGACGCAGCTGCCGCCGACGACCGTATCGATCGCCTGTGGCGGCAAGGGCTCATACAGC
>CAYHCN010000413.1:0-1838 GCA_964354945.1 uncultured Eubacteriales bacterium | reverse complement strand
TGAGATGTATCCCCTCGGCTTCACGAGCATGGCCGAGTACATGGAGCGCCACGGCCTTCGCGTGCGCATCGTGAACCTCGCGGTACTCATGCTGCGCAAGAAGAACTTCGACGTTGAGGCGTACATCCGCGACATGAACCCGGTCGCGTTCGGGATCGACCTCCACTGGCTGCCTCACGCCCATGGGTCGATCGAGGTCGCCAAGATCGTCAAGAAGTACCACCCGACCACGCCGGTCATCTTCGGCGGGCTGTCGTCGAGCTTTTTCCACGAGGAGCTCATCGGCTACGAACCCGTCGACTACGTGCTGCGTGGCGACTCCCAGGAGATGCCTATCACCCGCCTCATGTGGGCGCTCAAGGGCAGGGGCCGCGTCGACGACATCCCCAACCTCACCTGGAAGTCGATCGACGGCTCGGTGGTCGTGAACCCGCTGGACTGGGTGCCCGGCGACATGAACGCCATCTCGCTGGACTACTCCTTCAACATGAAGAGCACCATCCGCTACCGCGACCTCGTCGGTCAGGTGCCGTTCCGCGACTGGCTGCGCTATCCCGTCACCGCCGCGATCACCTGCCGAGGCTGCACCCACAACTGCGTCACCTGCGGCGGCAGCGCCTATGCGTTCCGCGAGCACTTCGGCAGGCAGAAGGCAGCGTTCCGCGACCCCGAGCTCATCGCCCGTGACATCGCCTACGTGCAGCGCTACGTGCCCGGTCCCGTCTTCGTGCTCAACGACTTCCTGCAAGCCGGGCGCGACTACGTCCGCGACTTCATGAAGGCGCTCAACAAGATCGAGCTCAAGAACCCCATCGCTTTCGAGTTCTTCAAACCACCCGCCGAGGAGTTCTTCGAGTACCTCAACGAGCATCTCAACGACTACTCGGTGGAGATCTCGGTGGAGAGCCACGACGACGGCGTGCGCGCCGCCTTCGGCAAGAAGCACTACACGATGGATCAGGTCGAGGACTCGATCAAGGCCGCGCTCAAGCACGGCTGCAAGCGCTTCGACCTGTACTTCATGACCGGCATCCCCGAGCAGACCGCCGAGTCGGTCCTCGATACCGGCCGCTACGTCGAGGATCTCTACAAGCGCATCCCCGACCCCAAGCTGCTCGCGTTCATCTCGCCGATGGCACCGTTCCTGGATCCGGGTTCGCTCGCCTTCGACAACCCCGACAAGTACGGGTACACGCTGCGCGCGAGGACGCTCGAGGAGCACCGCCAGCGGCTCGTCCAGCCGTCGTGGAAGCACATCATGAACTACGAGAGCCATGCGATGACGCCCGACGAGATGGTCGACTCGACGTACGAAGCTTCCATCCGGATCAACCGCGCCAAGGCTGCCAGCGGCATCATCGCTGCCGGCGTCGCCGACGACACCGAGCGTCGTATCGTTGCCGCTCGCGACGCGATGCACCGCATCGACCAGATCCTCGAAGGGCCCGTTGCCGAGGTCGAGCCTCGGCTCATCGCGTTCAAGGCCGAGAGCGAGGCGCTCAACGAGTCGACGGTCGTCGAGAAGTCGCAGCTGGAGTGGCCCAGGACGATCAACCCCCGGACCGTGCTGCACGTGGTGGGGCTGTGGGCGAAGGAGAACGCGAAGATGCTGCTGGGCCGCCAGCCGGCACCGCTCGTGCCCGCGCTGCCCATCCAGCCGACCGCCCAGGCCCGGGCCGTCGCCGCTGCCAAGGCCGCCGTGGTCCCTGCTTCGATCGCCCCGCCGCCCGCGTCGTCGCGAGGCGCGGTGCTCGAGAGCGCGGAGAGCTGATGCCTGCAGCTTCGGGTGGCTCCGACGCCGGTCGTCCCACGACCGAGCGCGTTCGCGGCATCTTCTC
>CAYHCN010000412.1:0-1858 GCA_964354945.1 uncultured Eubacteriales bacterium | reverse complement strand
CGTGGTGCCAGCAGCAAGCCCGGTGACGCCTGTCGAGTGCGACGTGACCAGGCCGGTATCGAGCGTCGTCGCCAGCCCGTACGAGCCGGTGAGTCCGTACTCCACCTGGGTCGTCGCGCCCTCGTTCGTCGCCCAAGTGATGGTCGCCGACGTCTGGCCGACGTTCGACGATGCCACCGAGGTGATCGTCGGTGCCGTCGTGTCCGACGCTGCAGTCGTGAAGGTGTAGTCGCCGGAAACGGCTTGGTTGCCGGCGGCGTCCCTGCTGATTACGCGGTAGTGATAGAGCGTCGAGGCGGTCAGGCTCGAAAGCGCCGCGGAGTGGGACGTCACGAGCGCCGGATCGAGGGTCGTGGTCGATCCGTACGACGTCGAGGTGCCGTACTCCACCTGGGTCGTGGCGCCCTCGTTGGTCGTCCACGTGACGGTCGCCGAGTTCGCGCCGATGCTGCCCGCGGTCACCGCTGAGAGCGTCGGCGGCGTCGTGTCGGCGGCCGGTGACGTCGTGAAGTTGTACGTGGTGCCCGTACGCAGATTGCCCGACGGATCCCTGCTCAGAGCCCGGTAGTAGTACCTGGTCCCCGGATTGAGCCCAGTCAGGTTCACTGCGTGAGCGATCGTGAGAGCCGGGTCGAGGGTGGTTGTGGACCCGAGCGAAGTCGTCAGGCCGTACTGCACCTGCGAATCCGCGAGCTCGTTCGTGTTCCACGTGATCTTCGCCGAGGCCTGCGCGACGCTCGTCGCGACGACCGACGAGATGGTCGGTAGCGTCGAGTCTGAGGACGTCGTGTTGAACTGACCCCTGCTCGAGATGGTCTGATTGCCCGCAGCATCCTTGCTGATGACCCGGTAGTAGTAGCGAGTCGACCGTGTCAGGCCGCTCAGCGCGACCGCGTGGGAGGTGACGAGCGCGGGGTCGAGCGTGGTCGTAGAGCCGTACGACGTGGTCGGACCGTACTGAACCTGGGAGGTGGCAGGTTCGTTGGTCGTCCACGCGATCCTCGCGCACGTCGGGCGCACGTAGCCGGCGGAGACCCCCGATATCGTCGGCGGAGTCGTATCCGTCGACACGGTCGTGGTGAACGTGTAGTCGCCGGAAACGGCGCGGTTGCCCGACGCATCCTTGCTGATCACCCGGTAGTGATACGTGGTGCTAGCCGCGAGTCCCGAGAGCGTCGCGCTGTGGCTCGTGACCAGAGAGGTGTTCTCGGTGGTCGCCGAGCCGTACGACGTGGTGGTGCCGTATTCGACCTGCGTGGTGGACTGCTCGTCGGTGGTCCAGGCGATCGTGGCGCCGGACGCAGTGACCGCTGAGGAGCTCACGCCGGAAATGGTCGGCGCGACGGCGTCGTTGTACACGTATGCCGAGACGCTGCTCGCCGCCGAGTTCCCCGCGGCGTCGTAGGCGGTCGCAGTCACGAAGTGCGCGCCGTTCGAATAGGCCTTGGTGTCCCAGTTGTAGCCGAAGGGCGCGGTGGTGTCGGAGCCCTGAACGGCTCCGTCGATCGCGAAATCGACTCGGGCAACGCCACGGTCGTCACTCGCCGATGCCGCCACGGCGTACGTGCCTCCGACGGTCGCACCGTCAGCGGGCGCAGTCACCGCAACGGTAGGCGCCGTCGTGTCGGGACCCGTGTTGTAGTCGTAGGTGACCACAAGCTTGGGTCCGTAGGTCGTGCCTTCCCACCACTCGTGGGAGTACACGAGCCGGCCGGACCATGCGGACGTGCCGTTGTCCTCCCACGCGAGCGCGACAGGATTACCCGTCACCCACGCGGACTGGTCGATGATCTCCTGGACGACTCCCGCGATGTTCGGAGAGCTGTACCACGTATCCGCGGTCCACGCGGGGAGGTCC
>CAYHCN010000411.1:0-1860 GCA_964354945.1 uncultured Eubacteriales bacterium | reverse complement strand
GTCAACGCTAGTCGTCGGATTCGTCGATACGTTCTCGAGCAGGTCCCACGTCGCACTCAGCTCGTCGAGCAGCAATGCGCAGCCAACCGGCTCGAGGTATTCGCGACAGCGCACGATCGCGTCGCGCCCGCCCCGCAGGCGAACGACCTCCCGCAGCGCCGACCCGGCGGCGCCCATATCCTTCGACAGCCGTTCGATGGCGACGACGTTCGCACCGTGCGCTGCCGAGAACACCTCGGCGGAGAGTCCTTCCGGCGCCTGGGCGGCGGACAGAAGCCCGCGGAGCACGGCGACCGTCCCGATGGCGATGGTGTGCTCGGCCAGGCCGGCAGCATCGAGAGCCTCGGACATCACCGACACGACCTCTGCGTCCGCCCACGCGCCGCTCGGGCCGACGAGCTCCACGCCGGCCTGGCAGAACTGCCGCGCCTGACCCCGCAGCGACTCGTGCTCGCGGAACACGTCGGCGACGTAGCACAGCCGCAGCGGGCCCGACTCGCCGGCAAGCCGCGACGACACCAGCCGCACGATCGGCACCGTCATGTCCGGGCGCATCGCAAGCAACCGGCCGTCGCTGTCGAACAAGCGGAAGGCGGTGCCTTCCAGGTCGCCCGCTGCTGCCTGATATGTCTCGTAGCGCTCGAGAACGGGCGTCTCGATCCGCTCGTACCCCCACGCGAAGAATGCGTCGCGCAAGCGCGACGACACGACGTCGCGCTCCCATGCCTCCCTGGGCAGAACGTCTCGAAAGCCTCTAGGTGTCCCTGTGGTCACAACCGTCCTTCCACCGACGGGTCCAGCAGCAACCTCTACATCGGCGCGCACTATAGCATACTGTAGTAGTGGAGTGCTAGAGTGCGTCCCTCTGGAGAGCCAGCCAGTCGCAAGGCAGGCGGTGCCCGGCCAGCCGCGACAGCGCTCCGCTCCCCTCGCGGCTAGTTCTGCCGCACGCAGCCCGAACCGAAGAGCTCGAGCAGCTCAGCGTGCAGACCGCCCGAGCGATGGTTCACCGTCTCATCGAGGCGGTACGTCTTCGTCGTGCAGCGATCCTCCGAGCACACCGCGAGTTCGACGAAATCGCGCCCCGGGTACCTGCCCAGGATGTGCTTCAGCGCCTTGGCGCGGCCGTTGGTGAGCGCGCCCGCGTCGGTCTCGATCACGATCCGCTGCGGCGGTGCCGAGAACAGCTCGCCGTCGAACGGCTCGACCTCGCTCACGATGAGCTTCATGCCCCTGTCGTCGCTCTCGAGACGCGCCTTGAGCCGCAAGACCGCGTCGACTTCGACAAGATCGCGGTACTTGTCGTAGACCTGCGGGAACAGCACCGCCTCGACCGAGCCCTCGAGGTCCTCGAGGTTCACGATCGCCATCATGGTGCCCTTCTTGGTCGGCTTGCGGTCCACCGACGCGAGCAGGCCCGCCCACCAACCGGTGGTTCCGTTGGGCAGTTCGTCGATCTCGGCCAGCGAGTGGTCGGCTCCTTGCCGAACGATATCGGCGATCTCGCGCAGGGGGTGGTCCGAGACGTAGATGCCGAGCATCTCCTTCTCGAACGCGAGCTTCATCTTCTTGTCCCACTCGTCCCCGTCGGGAGTCTCGACCGGTTCGTGCTCGGCGAGATCCTCGGCGGCGAACAGGTCGAAGATCGAGCCCTGGCCCGCATCGATGTCCTTGCGCTTGCGCAGCGCGGTGTCGACGGTCTCGTCCATGAGGCTCATCAGGTGCTTACGCGTGTAGCCGGTGGAGTCGAACGCACCGGCCTTGATCAGCGCCTCGATGGTCTTCTTGTTCATCTGCGACAGCTCCACGCGCTCGCAGAAGTCCTTCAGCGAGGTGAAGGCCCCGCCGTCTTCGCGCACC
>CAYHCN010000410.1:0-1924 GCA_964354945.1 uncultured Eubacteriales bacterium | reverse complement strand
CGACTTGTTCAAGGGCCCCCTCGCGATGCTCGTCGGCTGGCAGGTGCTGGGGGCGACGGAGCCATGGGTGCTACTTGCCGGGCTCGCGGCGGTGGTCGGGCATCGGTACCCGTTCTACCTCGGTTTCCGCGGAGGACGCGGATACGCCTCGGCCACGGGGCTCTTCTTCACCTCGGTCGGGATGTGTCTCGCCCGCGACCTACTGAGTCCTGCCGAGGTCATCGTGCTGAGCCTGGCATACGGCGGCCTCACGTTCGTCTACCGTACCCGCAGCGTGCCCAACGCAGTGCTACTGCCGGTCTACCTCTCGGCGCTCGCGTGGCGCAGCCGAGGCGACCCGGACTTCTGGTTCCTCGGCTTCGTCCTCGCGATCGTCGCGTTCATCTGGGTGAACGCGGTCCACACCCTTCGCAAAGAGCGGGTGCTGACGCTCGGCGAGCACACGCGTGGCGCGATGAAGGAGCTCCGCGTGCTTCTCCGGCCGCTCGCGCTCGCGTTTCCCGTGCTGTACCTCTTCGTGAGCGAGCAGGTGATGCTCACGCTCGTGGGCGCTGTGGCTGCCGTCTTCCTTGCGATCGACGCGTTGCGCCTGCTGTCGAAACGCGTGAACGTCGCGGTGCTTCGCAAGGCTTCGTTCTTCTACCGGCCCAACGAGGAGCACACGTTCTCCTCGGCTACGCTGTTCCTGGTCGGCTCGTTCATCACGCTGTTCCTGTTCACGAAGCCGGTGGCGAGCACGGCGCTGGTGTACGTGATCGTCGGCGATCTGATGGCCAAGTACGCAGGCCTGCAGCACGGGCGTATCTCGGTGTTCTCGCGGACGCTCGAGGGATCGTTGATGTATTTCATCGCGTGCGTGGTCGCGGGCTTCGTGTGGTCCCACTTCGTCGCCATCTCGCCGGCGGCCTACCTCGTCGGGGCGCTGGCGGCGGCGGTGACCGAGATGCTGCCGTGGGAGGTGAACGACAACTTCGCCGTCCCGATCGTCTCGGGCGCGGTCATGTCCGCCATGGTGCTGGTATGGGGATAGCGCGAAACGACCTACAGCCAGCTGACACGGCCGGTCCCCAGGTCGTAGAGCGCCGGGCGAACGGTAAGCGCACCACTCGCCACACCGTCGCGTACCGAGTTGACGTCGCCGACCTTGCGCGCCGTCTCGCGGGCGTTCGCGATCTCCGCCGCCGAGGGCTCGTCCGCGCCTGCGCTGATGAGCGACATGCGTATCCTGCTGCCGATCCAGTCGGCGGCCGAGCCGGTGGGCACCGGGCGCGATGCTGCCGCAACCGCGGCGCAGTTGGTGTGACCAAGCACGACGATGGCCCCGACGCCGAGCTCCTCGACGGCGAACTGAAGGGTCCGCATCACGGCGTCGTCGGTCACATGCCCCGCGGTCCTGGCCACGATCAGGTCACCCAGGCCGCAGTCGAATACCTCCTCCACGGGGACACGGGAATCCGAGCACGCCAGCACCGCCGCGAGAGGCTCTTGGAGGTCGTGCGTCCGCGCGCGCTCTGCGGCCCAGTCGCGCAGCTCGGCGAGCCCAGCAGCGTAGCGGTCGTTGCCAGCGGCAAGATACGCGATCACGTCATCCGGATGACCCACGTGCAGCTCCCCTCTCCGCAACTAGTCTAGCCGCGACGAGGCCAAGCGCGACCCGGCGAGTGTCATCGATCTCCGCAAACGCAAGGAGGCCACCCGAAGGTGGCCTCCTTTCATCGCTGCCGAACAGCGACGGACACTCATGTGAAAGTGGCGTCCGATGACGCCCGGGTTCACGTCTCCCGGTCGCCGCCGTCCTAGGCGGCCCCGGCCTCCGCGTTGATCGTGGCGGACAGGGCCAGCGCAGCGATGCTCTTACTACTCAACGCTGGATCACCTCCTCGATCGGCGGTACGCCTCATTGCGTCCTCGGGCGTTCGCCCGT
>CAYHCN010000409.1:0-1938 GCA_964354945.1 uncultured Eubacteriales bacterium | reverse complement strand
AGGGATAGCTGCGGTCAGTGCCGACAAGGATGCCGTCGATGCTGAAGTCCATCCGGGAGATGCCCGACACGTCAGTCGCGGTGCCCGCGAGGGTGATCGTTCCCGTCACACTCGCGCCCGCCGAGGGAGCGGTGATACTGACGAGCGGCCCCCTCATCGAAGTCCAGACTCGCACACTCGAAGTTGACGAGCGCCCACCGACGTCGAACGCTGTGGCCGCCAGGATGTGCGGCCCCTCTGCGGCTTCTGCGTAGCTCCAATCCGCCCCCTGGTATGGGGCACGCGTCCGCGACGAGTTGAGCACTCCGTCGATGGTGAAGTCCACGCGCGTGATCCCTGCGGGGTCGGCCGCATCCGCCTTCAGCGTGCGATCCTCCCAGTACTCGAGAATCTTCTCATCCTGCGGAGCGGTCATCCGCACCGTCGGTAGCGTTGTGTCGGGGCCGACCAGAGAGCCGTCCGCGATCCATGCGGCACTCGACCCGGTGACGCCGCACAGGGCCTGATCGCCGGTCGCTGCGATCGCCGCGGCGAAGCCGGACCCGATCTCGGGCGAGAAGCACTGGGACTGAAGCGTCCAGGAAGCGCCCGAGCCGGCATAGCCGTAGAGGGCGCCGGTCCCGCGGCTCCCCGCTGCGCCCACCCAGACTCGACCGCCGGCAATGGCGACGCTCCGTCCGAATGCGTCGCGCTCGGCACCGTCAGCGGCGAGCAGCTTCGCCCGCTGCTGGAAGGCCGAACCGGACAGCGAGAACACGTATGCGGATCCCGCATCGACAGCCACATCATCGTCCCACTCGGCTCCGATGACTGCAGTCGTGCCGTCGAGCGCGACATCCCATCCGAAGATGTCGCCGAACTGCTCGTCGGAGGCGGTGATCCGCTGCCGCTCCGTCCACGACGTCCCGTTGAAGGCGAAGTAGTGGACCGCACCCGAACCGTTGAGAAGCGTCTCTGTCGGCGCGCCGATGAGCAGGTTGTCGCCAGAGAGCGCCATGCTCAGCCCGTACCAGTCGTCCGGATCCTCGCCCGGCATCCTCTGGCCCAGAAACCAGTCGCCGGCGGCGGAGCGTTCGAAGGTGTAGGCAGCACCCTTGACGGCTTGGCCGTGCATCGACGTCACCGAGGACCCGCCGAGCGGAGCGCCGATAGCGATGTGGTCACCATCAACCGCCACCGCATGGCCGAACTCAGCTCCCCATGTGGTGTTCACGCTGGGGAACAACTTGGCGACCTGGGCCCAGGCACCGCCGGAACGTTCGAAGACATACGCGGCCCCGTCGTCAGTCGCAATCGAGTCGTCTCCGGGAGCTCCGACAACGATGGTGTCACCCGAGACGTCGACCCCGCTACCGAAACTCACGTCCGACGTGATGTCCGCGCCAACCAGCTTGGCCTCGTAGACCCAGTCGGAGCCGCTACGGGAGTACACATAGGCCGCACCGCGCGGAAGCGACCCGTCGCGCGCTGCCGTCACCACGAGAGTCTGGCCGTCGGTTGCTACGTCGAGGCCGAAGCCGTCGCCGAGTGCCCCGGGAGTCGGCAGCTTCGTCAGCGCGGGTGGGTCCACCGCGAAGGCGACGCCTGGCAGCAGGAGCAGAGACACGAGCAGGACGAAGATGAGCGCTGGCACGCACAGTCGGATCGGTCTCATTGTCGCCCCTCTGGCGGCTCGGTAGCACTCGACTTCCGAGCCGCGTCACGGCCATCTCCGCTGCCGCCAGCGGACGGCCAGTGCGAACGAATCCTCAAGTTCATTGTGCCCGAACGCCAGCACGAAGTCAGTGACGGGAGACCTCCCCGCGCGGCAGAGCAGCGGTCCTACGTACGTGTCATCCCGACAGGCGCAGCCCCGTCACCGCGTCAAGGATGAACCCAACAGATCCCGAGTCCGCCGCTTCGCCTCGCGTCTGAGCGTGACCACGTAGCCGACCAGCG
>CAYHCN010000408.1:0-1955 GCA_964354945.1 uncultured Eubacteriales bacterium | reverse complement strand
CCGTATCGGCATGAGCAGCGCGTAGAACGGGCCGTGGCTCAGGTTCGGCACGAATGCGATCGAGCCGGCGACCATCGAGATCGCGATCGCCTCACCGATGGCTCGGGCGGCCGCGAGAACCATCCCCGCGAGCAGCCCCGGCGTGGCAGCCGGTACCTGGATCCGCGTGATCGTGCGCCAACGGGTCATCCCAAGCGCGAGCCCGCCGTTCATGTAGGAGCGCGGGATCGACCTCAAGGTGTCGACGGCCACCGTCACGAAGAATGGCAGGATCATGAAGGTAAGCACGATGATGGCGGCCAGCAGCGACGAGCCGTCGATCGGTATCTCGGGGACCCTGTCCACTGCGTCGGCGGGGACGTTGTTCATGATGAGCGGGACGACCACGCCGAGCCCGACGAGCCCGAACACGACCGACGGGATCCCCGCGAGCAACTGCACGATGGTCTCGAACGGCCGACGGAGGTAGCCAGGCGCGAGCTCGGCGATGAAGATCGCGCAACCGATGCCGATGATCACCGTCGACACGACCGCGCCGAGCGTACTCAGCAACGAGCCGACGATCAGCGCTTTGACCCCGAAGAGCGTGTTGCCCTCGGTCCATGCGTTCTCGAGCTGGGTGTCCCACCCTCCGTGGGCCACGAAGTAGAGCGCCTGATGCCGGAAGATCGGCAATGCGCGCTGAACCACGAAGAAGATGACGAGGGTGACCACAAGCCCGGCGATGAGCGTGCACCCGAGCAGAAGGGCTCGTATCAGCGCGTCATCGCCTACCCTGCCACCCTCGAGACCGACAACCGTTCGACGTCGTCGCTCCATCATCGGCCCTGGCGCGTCAGCCGGGACTGCATCGCTCATGTGACCTGCCTTCTTCTCGGTCGGTCGAGGCTCTTGTGCGTGGGTACGCGTGGATCCGATGTGTCGACCACGCGACGGGGCGCGACCATCACAGGCCGCGCCCCGAACCGCATGACAGACAGAGCTACCTGTAGGGCAGGTACTCGCGGGCGGCGATGGCCTGCCCAGTGGTGCCGCGGCACCACGTGGTGAAGGTCTTGGCCTCGCCGGCGGGAGCGCCCTTGGTCACGAACCAGAGGTAGCGAACGTAGGGGTAGATGCGCTTCGACATGTTGTACCGGCTGGGGTAGATGTAGGACGTCTTGCCCGCCGGGCGGATCGACAGCGCGCGAACCGACGTGTTGATGTACGCGGCCGACACGTAGCCGATCGCGTAGCGGTTGCGGGCCACGGATGAACGGACCAGACCGTTGGACGCGTAGGCCTTGGTGCGCGAGGTCTGCGCCAGGTTGTTCAGGAACGACTCACGGAAGTACTGGTAGGTACCCGACGCGCCCGTGCGGCCGGTGACGATAATCGTCGCATTCGGCCCGCCGACCTGCCGCCAGTTGGTGTAGCGGCCGCGGTAGATGTTGTACACCTGGGCCTGGGTGAGCTTCCGCACGGGGTTTCCGGGGTTCACGATGAGCACGACCGCATCGCGAGCGACCGGGGTGAACACGAGGCCCGCGGGGTGCTTGGAACGGTCGTAGTCGGTCGACGACATGCCGATATCGACGCGTCCTGCGGCGGCGTCCTTGATGCCCGTGCTCGAGCCGCCTGCGGCGACCGTGATGCTGGAGCCTCTATAGAGCGACTTGTACTTCGCGGCCCACGCCTGGGCAAGCGGGTAGACGGTCGTCGAACCGCTCAGCTTGATGCTGATCGCTGCCGAAGCCATCGACGGGGCGACCAGGGCGAGCACGAGGGCGAGCACGGCGACGACGCCGAAGGCCCTCCCGTACTTCTTGAACATCATTGTGTCTCCTTCTTCCCTAGGGGGTTTGCGCTACGGCGTTGCGCGATACGGAGCTAGCGGACCGTGATCAGGCGAGCGGCCCACGGAGAAGTGGCGCCGAACCGGTTGCCGACCCAGCGCATCTGGACGCGGTAGGTGC
>CAYHCN010000407.1:0-1965 GCA_964354945.1 uncultured Eubacteriales bacterium | reverse complement strand
CTCAACCTCCGGAGTAGCAGCTACCGGACACCGCAGGCCGATCGAGGACTTCAACAGATACCTTTGCCATTGCTTCCCCCTACCTGAACGAGACTGCGCCGCCGGCGCAGAAACGGGCGCAGATGCCACAACCTGAACAGAGTTCTTCCTTCACCGTGTACCCGTTGGAACCAGGGTAGGGTCCACCGGGCGCAGGCACGATCGCTCCACGCGGGCACACCTGTCGTGCCGGGCAGCCCGGGGACCGGTCACAGCGTTGGTTGTTGATGGTGATCTGCACGCACTCCTCCTTCGATGCTTTCGACACGATTATACCCAAGGGGGTATTCGGGCACAAGGGGGCGCGACGGCGCTCCAGTACCTGTCGCATTCATCCGATACCTCTTGTGTGCTCGCAGACGGAGGGGATCGAACTCGATCGGTCGCTATGGGACGGGAGAGCGCATGGCGCAGCGCCACCGGATGGGGCAGACGCGACGTCGCCTGTACACGCAGTTCATAGGGCTTGGCGTTGCGATCGGCATCGTGTTCCCGCTGGTCGCCAGGGTCTTCATGGCGCCGCGGAACACTGTCGCGCTCGTTGCCTTCGTCGTCATGTGCATCGCTGCGGGCGTCGGGCTTGGACTCACCTGTGCCTTCCTCGCAGGCCGCACGGCCGAGCGGTCACTCGGCGGCGTCCTCGACGAGGCCGCAACACGCTATGGCCTCTCGGTGACCGTTGATGGTGACTGGGACGAACTGCGCGCCGAGGTCGGCAGGCTCTTCGGGGATCTCACCGGGGTCGTGACTCAAGTCAAGCACGTGAACGAGCAGATCCGCTCGTTGACCGCGGAGGTCCTCTCGGCGACCGAGCAGCAGGCGTCCGGTGCAGCACAGCAGGCGGCCGCAGTCACGGAGACCTCGGCGACCGTCGAGGAACTCGCGCAGACCTCCAAGCAGATCGCCGAGAACGCTCAGGCGGTCGCCGTGGTCGCGGAGCGCACGCTCGCGAGCGCCGAAGAGGGCATGCAGGCCGTGGCCGACACCGCCGACGGCATCGAGGACATCCGCGACACGACGCAAACCGCGTCGGACCGCATCCTCGCCCTCGGCGAGCGGAGCCAGGAGATCGGCCGGGTGCTCGTCATCATCGACGACATCGCCGAGCAGACGAAGATCCTCGCGCTGAATGCGGCAATCGAGGCAGCACGTGCGGGCGAGGCGGGCAAGGGCTTCGCCGTAGTCGCCGAGGAGATCCGCAAGCTTGCGGAATCGGTGACCGACTCAACGAGCGAGATCGGCCGAGTCGTCCGGGAGATACAGTCCTCGGCATCATCGCTCGTCATGTCGACGGAGAAGTCCCAGAACAAGGTCGACGAAGGCAAGGAGCTCGCGCAGCGGACCGCCGGCGCCTTGGACCGCATCGTCATGCAGGTCGAGGAGACCACCGATTCGGCGAAGCAGATCTCGATCGCAACTCAGCAACAGAGGACTGCGTCCGACCAGGTCGTGGTCTCGATGCGAGAGATGGCCCAGGTGGCGCAGCAGTCGGCGCAGGTATCGAGGCAGGTTCAGTCGGCGATCGCCCAGCTCAACGAACTCGCCGACTCCCTTTCCGACCGCTGAGCGAGTCCGGACCCGAATCGCAGCGTGAGCAGGGGTCTTCCCGCGTCTGTCGAATGGGCTGCTGAAGGACCTTAACGTATTGTTACGAGCCTTTCGTTCAATTATTGTGGATAGCGTGTGCAGCCCTGTCGGCTGCCACTGCTGCATGCGAGGCGGGTCACAGAGGAAGGGTGCGTATGGCGAAGATCTCTCTCGCGGGATGGAAGGACCCCGTTCGGAGACCCCGCTACATAATCTGGTCTGGCGTTGCCGTGCTTGTTCTGGCGGCTGTCATGATCGTGGCGATTGGGGCTACTTCGACGTACTGGTTCTGCGCCAACGGCTGCCACAAGGTGCAGGACGACACCATCACCGCGTACA
>CAYHCN010000406.1:0-1977 GCA_964354945.1 uncultured Eubacteriales bacterium | reverse complement strand
ACCTCACCCATCTCCTGGGCAACGGTCCCGGTGAGCGTGCGCGCCGCGATGAGTGGGTTCGTCACGATGAGGCCGGAGTTGCCGGCCAGCATCAGAACGACCATGGTCTCGCCGATCGCCCGGCCCATGCCGAGCATGATCGCGGCGAAGATTCCGGATGACGCGGAGGGAACGACGACCTTGTAGGTGGTCTGCCAGCGCGTGTTCCCCAGCGCGGCCGATCCTTGTCGCAACTCAGCCGGCACGGCATGCAGCGCGTCCTCGGCGATAGACACGACTGTAGGCAGCGTCATGAGTCCGACGACGAGCCCGGCCGTCAGGGCCGTTAGACCTGACTCGAGGCCCAGCCAGCTCTGTAGCCACGGGGCCAAGAGAGCGATCCCCATGAGTCCGAGTACCACCGAGGGGACGGCGGCCATGAACTCGATGAGGGACTTCGAGACCTCTTTGACCCTGCCCTTCGCGAACTCGGAGATGTAGATCGCCGAGACGACGCCGATGGGCATGGAGACGAGCACCGCCACGAAGGTGACCCAGAGCGAGCCGGTGATCGAGGGCACGAAGCCGAACTGAGCCGGTGTCGATGTAGGGTACCAGCTTGTCCCCGCCAGCATCCGAACCAGGCCGACCTTCTGGATGGCTTGGAGGCCGTTCAAGACCAGAAACGCGAAGATAGCCGCGAGTATGATGATCGCGATCCAACCCGAGAGCCCGATGAGTAGCCGGACCAGAGTGTCAGCACCTCGGCTCCAGCCAGAACGGCGCGAACGGCGCCTGACGACGCCGTTGGGGAACTCGCGTTCTATGGTGGTGTCGGACAACGTCGTTTGCCCCTCCTGGGAGACAAGAACGCGGGCGCCCCGCAGTGTGGCGGGGCGCCCGCGGTTGCGCGCGCCGGGTTCCTACTGGAGCGGCACGTAGCCTTGGTCGGTAACGACCTTCTGGCCGTCGGGGCCAAGGATCCAGTCGAGATAGGCCTTCATGACGTCCTTGGGCTCGCCGTTGCTGTCCATGTACAGGTCACGAGACAGCGGGTAGGTGGCGTTGAGGACGTTGTCGACCGTGTCCTCGATGCCATTCAGCTTGATGCGGGTGACTTTCGAACCGGCGTTCTCGGCGTAGCCGATTCCGACGTAGCCGATCGCGTTCGCGTTCTTGCCGACCTCATCGATGATGGCCTGGGTGGACGCGAGGTTACGCATCGACTTGGCGTACTCCTTGTCCTTGCCGACGACCTCCTCCTTGAAGTACTCGTAGGTGCCGGAGGACGTGTCGCGACCGATGAGGACGATTGGAGCATCGGCCCCGCCGACCTTGCTCCAGTTCGTGATCTCGCCCCGGTAGATCTGACCCAGCTGATCCACGGTGAGATCTGCGACCTTGTTCGCGGGATTCACGATGACCGAGATGCCATCCTTGGCGACTGCCGTCTCGACGATCGTGACACCCTTGCCCTCGGCCTCGGTCTTCTCCTCGTCCTTGACGGCCCGCGACGAGTTGGCGAAGTCGGTGGTGCCGTTGATGAGCGCGGTGATGCCGGTGCCCGAACCGCCGCCCTTGACGGCGATGTTCACGCTCGGGTTCACCGTCATGAACCCTTCGGACCACGCCTGTGCGAGGTTGACCATGGTGTCGGAACCGGCGACGTTGATAGACCCGGACAGCGTGCTTTCCGTGCCCGTGGTCGATTCGCCGGTGGTCGACGACTCGCTGCTCGAACCGCCGCAGCCGACGAGACCGAAGGCACCGAGGGCCAGGACGACCGAGAGTGCCACGGCCAAGAGTGTGGATCGCTTCACGAGTATCCCCTTCTATTCAGTGATGTCGGGACGACGCCTCTCGCGGCGTCCGTGTGGGACTCTACGTGTCTCCCGAATCCTTTGGGTTGCACCGCTGTTAACTCTGAAACACCTGTGTAAACTGTGTGTGAAAATGTGTGCAGGGCGTGTTTCGCGCGTGCAATGATGCGCCACGGCA
>CAYHCN010000405.1:0-1981 GCA_964354945.1 uncultured Eubacteriales bacterium | reverse complement strand
GCATCGGTCAGACCCAGCTTCTCCTGCTCGTGGGCATCTGCTGGGTGCCCCTCGTGCTCATCGGCATCTTCGGCTTTGCCGCAGTGCTTCGCCGAGAGAAGCGTCCCTCGGCGATGTCCTTCGCAGCTGTCCCCCCCGTGCGGCTCGGGACGCTCCAGCTCGAGCAGGATGGACAGCCTTACGAGGTAGGCTTCCAGTGGCTGAACGGAAGCTTCGTCGCCGAGGACGGGCAGAGCCTCGTGCCGACAGTGATCGCCGAGCTGGACGCACAGGATCGCGTGAAGTGGGCGAGCCAGCAGCAGCAGGCGTGGTTCCGCCAGCGGTTCGCGGAGGACCAGCAGCCCTAGCCGTGCTTGATGAACGTGCCCTCGTGGAGCTCGCGGTAGGCCTCGCGCAGCTCGTCCTGGGTGTTCATCACGATCGGCCCGCGCCACGCGATCGCTTCTCCGAGCGGCTTGCCTGAGATCAGCAGGAATCGCACGCCCGCGTCACCCGCGCTGATGCCCACTTCATCGCCGTCGGCGTAGCGCACCAGGGTCCGGTCGCCGAGCATCGGCGGCTCGGGCAGCGTTCCGTCGGCAGCGATGTCGTCCTCGAGCGGCCCGAAGCGTCCCGCCCCTTCGATCACGTACGCGAGCACGGTGTGGCCCTGCGGCGTGGGGTGCACGAACGCGGCGTGCGGCGGGAGGGTCACGTCGAGGTATTCCGGCTCGGCGACGATGTCGCGCACCGGCCCCTCGACCCCCTCGACGATGCCGCACAGCACGCGTACGACCGACCCGTCTTCCCGCTCGATGAGGGGAACGTCCTCGGCCTTCACGTCCTGGTACTTCGGCTCGGTCATCTTGTGCGCGGCGGGCAGATTCGCCCACAGCTGGAACCCGTGCATCGAGCCTTCGGTGCTGCCCTGGGGCATCTCCTGGTGCACGATGCCGCTGCCAGCGGTCATCCACTGCATGTCGCCCGAGGAGATGACTCCCTTGTTGCCGAGACTGTCCTGGTGCTCGACGTCGCCCTTGAGCACGTAGGTGATCGTCTCGATGCCGCGGTGGGGGTGCCATGGGAAGCCGGCGAGGTAGTCGTCGGGCTGGTCGGAGCGGAAGTCGTCGAGCAGCAGGAACGGGTCGCACTCGCGCGGGTCCCCGAAGCCGATGGCGCGCGATAGCTTCACGCCCGCGCCTTCGAGGGTCGGCCGCGCCGTGTTGACTGCGTGTATCGCCCGCACCGTCATCGCCGGACGCCCCTTCGCATCGGGACGCGTTCGCGTCCCTCAGACCCGTAGGTTGTGTCTACCCCACGTCCCGCCGAGAGAAGATGACGGCCGCGACCACCGGGCCGAGAAGCACAAGGACGCCGTAGACGATCCATGCCGAGGCGCTCACCGTGGCCTTGTCGAGCATCCGAGCCGGTTCCCAGTAGTGGAACAGGTTGATCGGGTTGAGGGCCTTTGCCCACTCGAGATTCGCGGCCATGAACGACAGCAGCCACATCGCAACGAGGACGCCCGCGATGATGCCTGCCGGTCGCCCCGACTCCCTGAACAGCGCAGCGAGCGCGTAGGCGATTCCTCCGATCGCCATCACGAGCAAGAATCCAACGAGGGTCACGAGGACCAGGCCGTGGACGTCGACGGTCACGTCGCGCCAAAGGGCGGCAAGGTAGATGGGCACCGTTGTCGACAGAAGGAGCACCGCGCTGTAGACCGCCATCGCGAGCCACCGGACCACGACCAGCAGCGTCCTCGGCACCGGCTGCGACAGCAGCAGTTCCATGGTTCCGCCTGAGAGCTCGCTCGACAGTGACTTGGTGGCGAAGCTGATCACCGCAGCGGCCACGATGGCGACCCAGACGAGACCGAGGTACTCGGTGGCGAGGAAGCCTCCGACGCTGGTGAGGCTCACGGACGAGCCAGCGAACGCCTCGACAAGCTCCTTCGGAAACGACTTCAGGTACTGCTGGATGCCCGACGTCCGCATGAACG
>CAYHCN010000404.1:0-1991 GCA_964354945.1 uncultured Eubacteriales bacterium | reverse complement strand
CCTTCGACATGGGTCCCCCTGAGGTTCACGGCAATCCTTAATACCGCGAAACGTTAGGGGACCGAGAGCATTCGCGCAAGGCAGAGACGACCGTAGAGGGCGCGCCTCGGGAATGCGATTCCCAGTCGGAACGAAGGGCGCTATCCGACCTTGATGTAGTAGCGGCACTTCCGGTTCTCGGGGCAGTCGGAAGGCACCTCGCCCCGCGGCCACACGTAGAGGTCGCCTTCGATGAAGCACGAGCACTCGATGCGGCGCTGGGCTTCCTTGAGCATGATGTCCCAGCGGTCCTCGTCGACAACGCGCTCGCGCCACCAGGTGCACTTGCCGCGTATCGGGTGATACTCCTCGGCCATCGTTCCCGTCCCTCGACCTTCTCGGCTCGCGACAGGTGATCGCGTACCTCCTGTATCGGAATCCGCGACCCCGAGCCAAAGCGTTCGGGGCGTCAGCAGCTTTCAGGGCAGGCATGCAGCTGGCGGAACGGGTACAGTCTCGTGGACGCTCGTTCGGCACGCGCTCGGAGGCGGCCGCGCGACCACCAACGTCAGAGGAGGATCAATGGCACCGAAGCACGGCGATACCGTAAAGGTCCACTACCGCGGCACGCTCGCCGATGGCACCGAGTTCGACACCAGCGAAGGCAGCGAGCCGCTCGAGTTCACGGTCGGCGCCGGCGAGGTCATCCCCGGGTTCGACAGCGCAGTCCAGGACATGAGCGAGGTCGGCGACAAGAAGACGGTGACGATCCCGGTGGTTGAGGCCTACGGCGAGCGAGTCGAGGAGGCCACCCAGCAGGTCCCGCTCGAGGCGTTCCCCGAGCGGCCCCAGGTCGGCTGGGTGGTGGAGCTGACCACGCCCGAGGGACAGCACGTCCAGGCCGTGGTCGCCGAGGTCGGCGAGATGACCGCCACGATCGACTTCAACCACCCGCTCGCGGGCGAGGACCTCACGTTCGAGATCGAGCTGGTCGACATCGTCTCGAAGGGCTAGGCGACACCCAAAGCGCACGACTACTTCTCGAGGCGGCCTCTCCACGCGAGAGTGCCGCCTCGAACGCTGTACGCGTCGGCGAAGCCGGCCTTGGCGAGCTGCCGAGCGGCCCGCTTGCTGCGGTTGCCGCTCTGGCAGATCAGGAGCGTCTCGGCGGTGGGGTCGAGGTCGGCGGTGCGCCGGGGCAATGACCCGAGCGGGATGTTCACCGCACTGGGCACGTGCCCCGCGGCGAACTCGTAGGGTTCGCGCACATCGATGAGCGCAGGGTCGCCGGCGGAGAGCTTGTCGGCGAGCTCATCGGTGCCGATGGTCTTCACGCCCCAGCCGAACACCGAACCCCCTCATGCCGATTTGCGGTGACACTGCACCACTCAACGAAAACGACTCCATCTTCGCGGGATGGAGTCGTTCAGATAGCCATGGTGCGGGTGAAAGGAGTTGAACCTTCACGGGGTTGCCCCCACATGGACCTGAACCATGCGCGTCTGCCATTCCGCCACACCCGCGTGTGCGAATGGAGAGGATAGCATCGCAGGTCAGGCGGAGCAAACGGAGGGCCCGTGCACGTCTTGCGGGCAGGCCCCCTACTTCGTCCAGCTCTGGATCTCGATGACGTTGCCCTCGGGGTCGCGAGCGTACACCGCCGTGAGCAGGCCGAGTTCGGGATAGCGCGCCTGCACGAGTTCGCCGTGTCGACTTCCGCCATGCGCCTCGACCTCGGCGAGTACCGCTGCGACGTCGTCCACGCGGAATGCGAGGTGGCTGAAGCCATGGCCGTCGATCGGTCGCGGTCGGGCCGGCCCCTGGGGTTCGAACGAGAAGATCTCCAGAGTCGGACCGGACGAGGCCTCAGCGAACGGACCGGGGAGTCGCAGGTGACAGCCCTGGACCCGGACGCCGGGAACGCCGGTCATCCGCTCGATCCACTCACCGGATAGGTCGCGCTGCGGCGGCACGAACTCGCAGGCGAACACATCGATGTAGAACTGCGCCAG
>CAYHCN010000403.1:0-1999 GCA_964354945.1 uncultured Eubacteriales bacterium | reverse complement strand
TACAGCGTCGAGTACCCCACCGAGAGCTCGCTCTTGTTGCCGGTGGCCAGCACGAGCCACCCGAACTTGTTGGACAGCGCCATGAGCAGAGTCCCGCGCACCCGCGCCTGCAGGTTCTCCTCGGTTACGTCGGTCTCGTGTCCCTCGAAGGACGACTCGAGCGTGCCGAGGAACCCCTCGAAGGCGTCCTCGACCGAGAGCGTGCGCGTCTCGATGCCCAGCGCCTCGCCGAGGGCAAGAGAGTCGTCGATGCTGCCCTGCGACGAATACCGGCTCGGCATGAGGACGCCATGGACGTGCTCAGGGCCGAGAGCATCGGCGGCGATGGCCGCGGTGAGCGAGGAGTCGATCCCTCCCGAGAGCCCCAGCACCACGTCGGTGAAGCCGTTCTTGGCCACGTAGTCGTGCAGGCCTTGCACGAGCCCCCGATAGACCTCTTCCTCCCGGCCGGGCATCGGCTCGATACGTGCTCCCGCGCCCAGCCTCCCCTCCGCCGCGAAGTCCGCGACCACGAAGTCGTCGGCGAAACTGGCGCCTCGAGCGACCACCTCGCCCGCGGGCGAGACGATCACGCTGCACCCGTCGAAGACGAGTTCGTCCTGCCCCCCGACAGCGTTGCAGTACACGAGCCACGCCGAGTTCTCCTCGGCACGCTGGCGGAGCATGGCCTCGCGCGCGTGGCTCTTGCCCAAGTGGTACGGCGAGGCCGAGATGTTGAGGAGCACCGAAGCGCCCTCGGCAACGTCACCGGCGGCGAGCTCGGGAACCCAGATGTCCTCACAGACGGTGACCGAGAACATCCTGCCGCCCAGCTCGAGCAAGCCCGGCGCCTGACCCGGCTCGAAGTAGCGCTCCTCGTCGAACACGCCGTAGTTCGGGAGCAAGCGCTTGTGGTAGATCTGCTGGACCCGGTGGTTACCGCAGATCGCGGCGGCGTTGTAGAGACGCCCGTCGATCCGATCGACGAATCCCACGACGGTGAGGTGACCACACGCCCCGGCGACCCACTCGAGCGCGTCGAGGTTCTCCTCGACGAAGTGGTCCTTCAGCAGAAGGTCCTCGGGGGGATAGCCGGTGAGCATCAGCTCCGGCAGCAGCAGGATCCCGACGCCTTCCTCTTCGGCTCGGCCGACCGCTCTCAACGCGAGTTCTGTGTTCCCGCGGATGTCACCAACGGTGGGATTGAGCTGTGCACATGCGACGCGCATGACCCTCCTCTGACAACTAGGGCGAGACTAGCACGCCGAGGTCCCCCCCGAGGCCCGCACCTACCGAGCTGCGCGAACCGCCTCGGCGAGCCGGCCGACGAACTCGGAGAGGGCGCCAACGTCGCCCTGACGCTTGACGACGGCGGAACCGACGACCACGCCGTCGGCGATCCTGGCGACCTCGGCTGCCTGCTCGGGAGTCGAAACACCGAATCCGACCGCAACGGGTACGGAGGCCCAGAGCTTCACCCGTGCGACGACGTCGGCGAGGTCGTCACGAAGCTTCGCCCGCTCGCCGGTGATGCCGACGCTGGACACGCAGTACACGAAGCCCCTCGAGGCCTCGGCGACGGTCTGCATCCGGTCGGGCGTCGACGTCGGCGCGACGAGGAAGACGGTGTCGATCTCACGCGGCTCGGCCTCGTCGAGCCAATCGCCGCTCATCGGGTTGTCCGGCGGCAGGTCCGGAAGGATCACGCCCGAGATTCCCGCCGACGACATCGCCTCGGCGGTCTGGGCGAAGCCGAACCTGATCACGGGGTTCAGGTAAGTCATGAGCGCGATAGGAGGGCACGGTCTGTCCGCGGAGTGTCTCGCCGAGACGAACTCGGCGGCGAGGTCGAGGGTCTCCGCGAGCCCGAAGCGGCCCCCGGCCGTCTGACGCGCTTCGGCGGAGGCCTTGACGATGACCGGGCCGTCGGCGAGCTGATCGCTGTAGGGCACGCCGAGCTCGACGACGTCGGCACCGGCATCGGCTGCCGCGTGCAAGGCCGCGAGGGACGCGGCGCGGT
>CAYHCN010000402.1:0-2004 GCA_964354945.1 uncultured Eubacteriales bacterium | reverse complement strand
CGGGATGCGCTGCGCGGCCGCAATCTCGTGGTCCGCGATGCGCAGGGCGGCGAGGTCGCCTCGGGTCGCGCGGAGGGAGTCGACGGCGAGGGGCGGCTGCTTGTGGCCTCGGGGAGCGGGACCGTTGCGGTGCCTGCCGGCGAGGTCACGCTTCGGGGGTAGGCTGGCGCCCCGAGCGCCTCGCGCCCGACGCACGGACGCTCACCCGCTGCTTCGACTCGTCCTTGACCTCCCGCGCCCTCGCTCGGTACCGTTAACCATCCGCCAGCGAAAGGTTGACAGGTCCGATGAGCGACTCTGCCGAGACTCTTGCCCCGCCGGTTCCCGTCGAAGGGCGCCGCCGACGCGACCAAACGCGCAGCCTCGCAATCGGGGCGCTCCTGTGTGCCCTACTCGCCGCTTCGGCGTGGATCAAGATCCCGTTGCCGTTCACGCCCGTCCCGCTGACCCTTCAGGTCTTCGTTGTCTGCCTCGCGGCCCTTCTGTTGCCGCCCGCGGAAGTCGCCCTCGCTATGGGCGTCTACCTGCTGCTCGGCGCGGCCGGGGTCCCGGTGTTCTCCGGCGGCACCGGCGGCATCGGGGTTCTGCTCGGCCCCACCGGCGGCTACCTCATCGGCTTCTTCGTCGGCGCGTTCCTCGGGAGTGCGGCGCGGGTGGGGATGCGTGACTGGGGAGGGTCGTCACTCGGTGGGGACGTTGTGGCCGTCAGTATGACCATCGTGGGCGTCTACGGCGTCGGCTGGACCCAACTCATGCTCGTCGCGGGACTCTCGCCGATGGCGGCACTCGTCGCGGGCGTGGCCCCGTTCATCGTTGCCGACGCGATCAAGGCGGCAGCGGCGATCGTCGTCGCCCGCACCCTCCGGCGCACGGGCCTGGTCTAGGCTGCCTGGCGCGCCGCCACGCCGCACGGCCATCGCGCGGGACGCGCCTGCCTCTGGCCTAGGCGTCCTGGCGCCCGACCTCGTCGAGGTCGCGCAGCGCGGGCAACACGACGGTGAATCGCGAGCCACGCTCGGGGAGGTTCTCGGCGGTCACGGTCCCGCCGTGCATGCTCACGATCGCCTTGACGATCGCGAGCCCGAGTCCCGAGCCGCCGCTTCGGGTCCGGCTCATGTCGGTCTTGTAGAACCGATCGAACAGCCGGGCGAGGTCCGCGTCGGCGATGCCCGGGCCGTTGTCCGAGATGGCGAGCCGTGCGTCGCCGTCCTCCGTTTGCGACAGCTCGACGGTCACGTGCCCGCCCTCGCCGGCGATGCGGCTGGCGTTGTCCACGAGGTTCGCGATCACCTGCTGAAGCCGGTCGAGGTCGCCGAGGACCAGCGGTGCCTTGCCGTTCACGGTTAGCGTGGCGCCGCGCTCCTCGAGGATCGGCTCGAACATGAGCCCTGCGCGGTCGACCGCGACGCGAAGGTCGACCCGTCGGAGCGGCAGCTCGCCGGTGGCGCCTTCGATACGCTGCAGGGTGAGGAGGTCGTTGGCTAGCCGGGTGAGCCGCTCGGCCTCACTCGCGATGGTCGTGAGGAAGCGCTGCTGGTCGTCTTCATCGACATCTCCGTCGAGAAGAGTCTCGGCAGCGCCGCGGATCGCGGTCAGCGGGGTCCGGAGCTCGTGGCTGACGTCGGAGACGAACTGCGACTTGCGGCGCTCCTCGATGCGGACCTGCGCCACCGCGCCTTCGATCTCCGCGGCCATGCTGTTGAGCCCGTCGGCGATGATGCGCACCTCGCGAGGACCATCTGCGACGGCCCGGGTAGAGTGGTCGCCGGCCGAGAACGACGCTGAGGTGGCCGCGAGGCGCTCGAGCGGGGCGGCGAGCCGGCGCGACACGGCGGAGCCTGCGAGCCACGCCACGACGACGGTGCTGCCGAAGACGATGCCGACCGCGACGCGGTTGCCGGGCAGCAGGACGCTCACAGCGAGGGCCGCAGCGGCACCGAGCACAGCCGCCGCGAGCACGGCGCGGGCAATGCCCGAGCGCAGCGTGCCTCGGCTCATCGCGCC
>CAYHCN010000401.1:0-2008 GCA_964354945.1 uncultured Eubacteriales bacterium | reverse complement strand
CGGTGAACCACAGGTGGATGAACTCGACGCCTTCGGCCTTGCGGATCGCCTCGACTGCCTCGTCGCGCAGATGCTGGGGCATGCGCTCCTCCTCCGAATGTTTCTGTTGAATTGCTCCTGTGTTTCAATCATGTTTCTGAATACGGCTTAGCAGCACTGTACGCGAGGGTTGAGGGGGGTTCCAGATGAATCTGCAATGTCCATCCGGCAACGACGCGACTCAGACCAGCAACCGCTCCAAGAACGTGGTTCCCGGCTCCGGTCTGTGCTCCAGGTGTCTCGAGCGTTGCCGGGGCAACTGCGAGGTGTTCAAGTCCTCGTTCCGCGGCCGCGAGGTCATCTACCCCGGTCCGTTCGGAGAGATGACCGCCGGTGGCGACAAGGACTACCCCATCGACTACTCGCACCTCAACATCCAGGGCTACGCGCTGGGTGCCGAGGGCCTGCCGGATGGCGTGGTCGGCAACCCCGACAACACACTGTTCCCCCAGGTGGACACCGAGACCGTGTTCGGCTACGAGAACAAGGTGAAGATGAAGGTCCCAATCTTCACTGGCGCACTCGGCTCGACCGAGATCGCACGCAAGAACTGGGAGCACTTCGCGGTAGGTGCTGCGATCAGCGGTATCAGCCTCGTGTGCGGTGAGAACGTCTGCGGCATCGACCCGGCACTCGAGCTCGACGCGAACGGCAAGGTCACCCGATCGCCAGACATGGAGCGGCGCATCGAGACCTATCGCCGCTACCACAGTGGCTACGGTGACGTTCTGGTGCAGCTCAATGTTGAGGACACGCGCCTCGGTGTCGCCGAGTACGTCCTGGACAAGCTGGGAGTCGAGACCATCGAGCTCAAATGGGGGCAGGGCGCCAAGTGCATCGGCGGCGAGATCAAAGTCGACAGCCTCGAGCGCGCCCTCGAGCTTCAGAGGCGTGGCTACCTCGTGACTCCCGACCCGAGCGACCCGGCCATCCAGAAGGCATTCCAAGAGCATGCGATCCACCAGTTCGAGCGGCACAGCCGACTCGGTTTCGTGGACGAGGAGGAGTTCTACCAGAGCGTCCAGTACCTTCGCGGTCTCGGCGCGAAGCGCGTGACCTTGAAGACCGGCGCGTACCCGATGCGGGAGCTGGCGATGGCGATCAAGTGGGCGAGCAACGCCAAGGTCGATCTGCTCACCATCGACGGCGCTCCCGGCGGCACCGGCATGAGCCCGTGGCGCATGATGGAGGAGTGGGGCGTTCCGACCTTCTACCTGCAGGCCATGACCACGGAGCTCTTGGACCGCCTAGCTGCCAAGGGCGCGTACGTCCCCGATGTGGCCATCGCCGGCGGTTTCTCCACCGAGGACCACGTGTTCAAGGTCTTGGCGATGAGTGCGCCGTATACCAAGGCCGTGTGCATGGGCCGCGCGCTCATGATCCCGGGCTTCGTCGGCCGCAACATCGCCGAGTGGATCAAGGGTCAGGATCTTCCCCGGTCGGTCGCCCCGTTCGGCGCTAGCCTCGACGAGATCTTCGTGACCTACGAGTCGATCAAGGCGGAGTACGGTGACGAGATCGACAGCTTCCCCGCCGGTGCGCTCGGCGTGTACACGTACTCGGACAAGATCCGGGTCGGGCTCCAGCAGCTCATGAGCGGTAGCCGCAACATGCGGCTGTCGACCATCTCGCGCAACGACCTCATGGCCCTCACCCGCGAGGCCGCCGAGATCTCGGGCATCCCGTTCGTCACGGACGCCTACCGCGAAGAGGCTCTGAGCATCATCGACGCGTAGCCGCCTTGTACCTCGTCTGATGTCGAAGGGGGCGCCGACGAGCGCCCCCTTCGCATACGGATCGCCGCACGGCGTCATGCTCCTTCGTGCTGCGCTGCGTGCCGACTACCCGGGTGCGTGGCACGCCGCGCACGGGGTGTCGTGCCTTTCATGCCAGACTCCCTTCAATGGTGTGCAGGCGGATGAGAGTTACCCGAGACGTCGCCGCTCGGGACACACACAGCCAATACTCA
>CAYHCN010000400.1:0-2020 GCA_964354945.1 uncultured Eubacteriales bacterium | reverse complement strand
AAGGCGACCGGATTCATGTCGCGGATGTAGGCCTCGACGTCGAAGTTCTTCTTGCGCAGCATCAGCACCGCGAGGTTCACGATGCGGACGCGAAGACCGTGACGCTCCATGTACTCGGCCATGCTGGTGAAGCCGAGGGGATACATCTCGAACACCGGCGTGGACGGGACCATGTCGGACACGGGCCCGAACATGATCGCCTTCTCGCGGAAGTCGTACACGCTCGGGGCGTGGAGCAGAACCAGATCGACACGCGACATACGCTGCTAGGCCTTCCTCTGCGCTCTCGTCAGCCCCTTCGCCGGGCTCCCCCTGCCGAGACTCGCTCGGCGACACCTACCGCACCGTATCCGCAGCAACCCCGCGGGTCGTCCCCGAACGACTCCCTGAAACGGAACCGTTCGGCTGGATCGCCGCTCGCCGAGCTTTCCCCTGCCGGGGGGAGGCGAGCATCGTGGCTCATTTCGTTCCGCCGCAGCATACCCCTGCCGAAGGGGTTGTCGAACCGGTGGCGGCGCGGCTCTCCGCAACGGAGGGCTCTTAGTTCGGCGTGCCCCGCACGTGACAGCGCGCGCAGTACGTGGGCTCGTGGCACGCGAAGCATGCGGTCGCGCCCTTGGACTGCACCGCAGTCGGGTGCTGGACCAGCCACGGCACGGCCGGGTTGTACTTGTAGTCCATCGCGCTACCGTGGTGGCACGAGTTGCAGCCTTCGTTGCCCTTGCCATGACACTGCTCGCACGACTTCGGGTACTTCCGAGCGATCGTGCTGTGCTTGGCCTTGAACCCGACAGGGTGCGGCATCTCGACACCGCCGTGGCACTTGTTGCAGAACGTCTCGGCGTCGTGACACGTGTAGCACTCGTTGATGGTGTCGACCGGCGGCAGGTGGATGCCTTCGGGCACTTCCTCCGAGGTCTCGCCGCTGCGGGTGGAAGCTTCCTTCTCGGCCTCGGCGGTTTCACCGCTGAGCGCCTCGCTCGCCTCGCGCGCTTTCGCAGCGCGGACTCGCTCGGCCTCGGCCTTGCCCAACTCGCCGTGACCCTCGGGGAAGAAGTTGGGCTTGAGGTGGGACTCCGGCTTGAGCGGGAAATCCTTGGGATGGCAGGCGGCGCAGTCCCCGGGCGCCAACGCTTCCTTCGCCTGGCTGTGGCACCGGAAGCACGCCGTCATCGTCATGAAGCTCTCGTGCGGGGTGCTCTTCTCGCCGGTCTTGGGGTCGTTGAGGACCGGCTGCGCAGCGATGTCATTGTGCGCGACGCGGTTGTGGCACTCGGGACACTGGACCTTCTTCTCGGCGTGCACCTTGTGATCGATGATCACGCCACTCGTGGGCGTCATCTCGCGGTTGTCTGTGTGGCACTGGGTGCACTGCGTCGACGGCATCTCCAGCGAGACCAGGCTCTGCCCGTTGAGGGGCAGCTCGAAGTTGTTCGTGACGGTCAGGTAGAGCTCGCCGAGCGCCTCGGCCTTGTGGAGGATGAAGGTCACGGGGTCCGCGCCGACGGGCATGTGACACGCCATACAGCTGACCTTGTTGTGGGTCGAGGCCTGGTACGCGGTGATGGTGTCGTCCTGCACCTTGTGGCAGCCATTCGCGCAGAACCAGTACGTGGAGGTCAGGCCGAGCGCCAGGACCATCACGCCGGCGAGCAGGACGACCGCTCCGAGGGTCCAGACGATCGCGCGCGGACGGCGCGCAGGGTCCTTGAACGAGCCGGTTACCCAGGCGATGAGACCGGGCTTCTTCTCCCGCGGTGCCTTGGGGGCCTTGGCCTTCTTGGTCTTGGCTGGCTTGGTCTTGGCCGCCTTCGTCTTGCGGACCGGAGCCTTCTTGCCACCAACAGGCTTCTTGCCCTTGGCCGCGCCTGCGACGGCAGCGGTGGTGGCAGCGGCTGCGGCTGCGGCGATCGCAGCGTCGGCGGCGTCGGGACCGGCGGGCTTCTCGGGCTCGGCGGCTGCGGGCTCGGCGGCCGCGGGCGTGGCCGCGGCCCCTGCGGCGGCACCTGCGACCGTGGCA
>CAYHCN010000399.1:0-2038 GCA_964354945.1 uncultured Eubacteriales bacterium | reverse complement strand
TCGCACGACGTGAAGAAGGAGATCGTGAAGGCGATCGAGGCGATGGGCTCGCAGGAGGGCCTCCCCGTCCTCAAGCGCGTCGCGAACCGCAGGCTGGTGATCGGCCGCAAGAACAAGGAGCTGCGGCTGCTCGCGCGGCGTGCGGTCGCCAACCTGACCATGGTGAAGGCGGTGTCGGACGCGACGTCGCCGACCACTCCGACGACACCCGGCGCAACTACAACCGGCACGACGACCGGAGGCATCCCTCCGACCGGCATGACGCCGACAAGCGCGATGCGCATGAATGCGGCAGCATATAGGGGCGGCCCCGACCTGTGGGCGCCCCCGATGGAGGGAGTCGATCCGCTGTGAGTGCTATGGACGAGACCGGCCCGTACCGGCCCGAGCAAACCGAGCGTCTCGCGACGCCAGAGGAGATTGCGGCGGAAACGATGGTTGCCGTCGCGGCGCCCTTCGCCACGCCCGAGAAGCTCCACCGCGCGCGCGAGCTCGTCCGCACCCTCGCGGTCGTGCACACCAACGCGGCGCTCTACCCGATGACGCACCCCAGCGTCGTGCAGTCGATCTCAGACCTTGTCGACGCGGTGGGTGAGGTGCGCAACCTCGGCTTCGAGCAAGTCACCGTGAACATCTACAAGGGCACGCTGTTCGTCGAGAACCAGGTGTTTCCCGAGGAAAGCGTCACCTACCGCAAGCTCATCGACGACCTGCTCACCCACGGCATCTCCGCGGTCACGTTCGCCGGCGACCTCGAGTCCGTCGACGCCGCGGCGCTCGTCGAGCTGCTCGGCAACCCGCGCGTGGTCGACATCGACGCCGCCAAGAGCTTCCTCGAGGCCCGCAGCGCCACGAGCGTGCAGGTCTCCGAGACCACCGCCATGGAGTCCCGCACTGACGAGGAGCGTGAGCGCCAGGTCCGCGCGAAGTCGCGCGAGGCGTACGAGGCGGGCGTTGGCGCCATGCGCGAGATCGAGGGCCAGGCCAAGCTCGGCAAGGTCATGGAGGTCAGTGGCCTGCAGCACACCGTCTCGGCGATGCTCGACAACCTGTTCCAGGATCCTGCCGCCGTTCTCGGCCTCACCGCGATCAAGGGCCACGACGACTACACCCTCAACCACGCGATCAACGTGTGCATCCTCTCTATCTCGCTCGGCGCGTCGCTCACCCTCGAGAAGGAGGAGCTTCACAGCCTGGGACTATCGGCGCTGCTGTACGACATCGGGAAGGTCCGCGTACCCGAGGAGCTGCTCTCGAAGCCCGGTCCGCTGACCAGCGAGGAGTGGGGGCTCGTCAAGAGGCACGCTGAGGAAGGCGCCGACCTGCTCAAGCGCATCCAGCTCGTGGACAAGATGCCGATGATCGTGGCCTACGAGCACCACCAGCGCCACGACCTGATGGGCTACCCCGACGCCAAGGGCACCGAACAGCACCTCTTCAGCAAGATCGTCGCGGTGTGCGACGCCTACGACGCGATGACCACCATGCGGCCGTTCCGCCGAGAGATCCGCCCCGACAAGGCGCTGGCGGTGCTCATGCAGGGCCGCGGCAAGGCGTACGATCCGGCCATCGTCAAACTCCTCGTGCAGCTGCTCGGCATCTACCCCATGGGCGCGATCGTCTCGCTCGACGACGAGAGACTGGCAGTGGTCTACCGAGTCAACAACGACGACCTGCTCCACCCCCGGGTGAAAGTGCTCGCGGACGCCGCAGGCCGCTGGCTCGAGCAGCCTGAAGTCGTCGACCTTCGCCTCGTCGACCCCGCGACCGGGCAGCACACCCACGTCATCACCGACTGCCTGCCCGCGGCCGAGGCCGGCGTCGACGATGTGTGGCAGTACCTCTAGACGGGAGTAGATGGGGCGGCATCGACCCGTGCGAATGAGTCGGGCCCCTGGCGCACAGCCGGGGCTCGACCACTTCAGAGTGTCCTCGCTCACGGCTGCCCCACCGTTGTATCGGCGGGGCGGCGCATGCGCTTCAGGCGGCCGCGGAGTTCAGTCGGAGGCGTAGGAGGTGGCGGCGAGGGCGTCGAGCT
>CAYHCN010000398.1:0-2045 GCA_964354945.1 uncultured Eubacteriales bacterium | reverse complement strand
CACCTCGGCGACCGACTCCGCGGCGCTGCGGAGTACGCCTTCGAGACGGGTGCCGAGCGCGTGGTACTGCTCGGGTCGGACTGCCCCGACGCGGGAGCGTCGATCGTGCGCCGTGCGTTCTCGCTGCTCGAGGAGCACGAAATGGTGCTGGGTCCGGCCGACGACGGAGGCTACTACCTTGCCGGTCTCCGCAACGGGCTGGACCCCGGGGCACTCGCTGCCGTATTCGGAGACACCATCCCGTGGGGCGGGACGGACGTGCTCAGGGCGACGCTTGCGGCCGCATTGCGCCACGGGCTCGACGTCGGCACCCTGCCCACGCTTCGCGACATCGACCGCCCCGAGGACCTCGCGCTGTGGCAGGGGGTGCGGGCTCGGGCCCGGCGGGTCCGGGAGGATGCGCGGATTTCGGTGATCATCCCGGCGTGGAATGAGGCCGAGCACATCAGGGCTGCGGTCCGCAGCGCGATCGCCGGGGGCGCATGCGAAGCCATCGTCGCCGATGCCGCCAGCGAAGACGGAACGGCCGAGGCTGCCGAGCAAGCCGGCGCCGTTCTCGTGGGTCTGGACGACCGCAGCCGGGCACGGCAGATGAACGCAGGAGCCAGGGCGGCGAGCGGGGACGTCCTGCTGTTCCTCCACGCCGACTGCGTCTTGCCGCCGTGCTTCGTCGAGCTCGTGCGCGGCGCGCTGCGCGACCCCGAGGTGGTTGCCGGGGCGTTCGGCTTCGGACTTGCGGATGACACCATCCAGCCCTCGGCCAGGACGCTCATCCGCGCGGCCGGCTCCATCCGCGCGAGGTTCGGCCTGCCCTACGGCGACCAGGCCCTGTTCCTTCCCGCGATGCTCTTCGCCGACCTCGGCGGGTTCCCCGACCAGCTCACCATGGAGGACTACGAGCTCGCGCTGCGGCTCCGGCGGCTGGGTCGGATCGCTCGACTCGATGCGAAAGTCCGTAGCTCAGCCAGGCTGTGGAGTGAGCACGGTCTCGTGCGACCCACCGCAACGTATCTCGCAGTCATCACCGGCTATCGCCTCGGCATGCCCGCGGAGAAGCTCGCGCCGTGGTGCTCGCCGATCTTGGACCGGAGGACACAGACGTCGGCGAGTCGGGAACAATAGCCTTCAGATTGCCATCGACCCGGGAGGGCTGAGGCGTGTCATTCGGGAAGCTTGCGGGGCTCTACCTCATCACCACGATCGCCTTCTTCGCATTCGACTTCGTCTGGCTGAGCACGGCGACCAAGCGCATCTACCAGCCCTACCTCGGCGACCTGCTTCTCGAGAAGCCGAATCTTCCCGTCGCGGCGGTGTTCTACCTCTTCTACATCGTCGGGCTCATCGCACTCGCGATCATTCCCGGCCTCCAGGAGGCGAGCGTCGTCGGTGCTCTGTGGCGCGGTGCGCTGTTCGGCGCGATCGCGTACGCCACATACGACCTCACCAACCTCGCTACGCTCAATGGCTGGGCATGGCAGATCTCGGTCATAGACATCGTGTGGGGGACGGCCCTCAACACGGCGGTCGCAGCGGTGGGCTACTACGCGGGGACGTGGCTCGGCATCAAGTAGCGGGACCGCACGCCAACTGGCGGCTGGGCGCCAGACGGGAAGCCTAGGCTGCCGCGAGTTCGCGGACGCGTTGGGCCGCGGCCTCGGCCATCTCCTGCCCTACGACCAGCCTGAGCGCACTCACCAGGTTGTTCGCCATGGTCTCGAGGTCGGTCCGCTCGACGGTGTCCGGCGTCTTGCCGATGCGCTTGGTCTCGACGTCGACAGAGACAGTGGCGAGCACCGTCCCGATGACCGGCCGGAGCGTCTCCTCGACGCGTGTCGCGAGCAGGTTAGCCACGCTGCTCGGCTCCCGCGGATGCGTCCAGCTTGGCGAGCACGCGCTTCGCGCTCGAGAGATAGCCGCTCAAGGCGCGCTGGACTTTCAGGAAGTACGCGGCGAAGAACGACATCCCGATCACGACCAGGACCTGGGCAGCGAGAGCCGCCTGTGCCCGTGCGGATTCGATGTCGAGGAAGTTGGCGATCCACGAG
>CAYHCN010000397.1:0-2064 GCA_964354945.1 uncultured Eubacteriales bacterium | reverse complement strand
GAGAACATGGGGATGACCATCGGGCTCATGCCCATCACCGGCATCCCGCTGCCCTTCATGAGCTACGGCAGCTCGTTCCTCGTCACCAACCTTGCAGCCACGGGTATGCTCCTGTCAGTGTGGTCCAGGCGCATCGTCGCCTGATTCTTCGCGCGCACGCGCCCCCTTGAACCGCGAGGCGGAGGTTCGATGGCTCTTCCTGTGAACATCCGAGAGATCATGACGTCGGGAACTCGCATCCGAGAGGAGCGGGAGAAGCCCGTTCGGATCGCCGTGTGGATCGAGCTCGACGCGCCGGAGTCGCTCGTCAGCGCCGTGCGCGAGGCGTTCGTGGCCGAGACCGCGAACGCGAAGTTGCGCATCGATGTGGTCCAGCCGGCTGTCCAGCTGCCCCTCGACCCGCTGGCTGACGCGGTCGTTGGCCTCGTGGGCAGCGGCAAGGTCATCGGCGGCGCGCTGGCCTCAGCTCGCGACGCCAACATCCCTACAGTCGCCGTGGTGTGGACACACGCCTCGGCCGAGGAGTGGGGCAGGGCGCTTGGCCACCCCACCCGCGATGTTGTGGTCGATGAGGACCCTGAGCAGCTCGTCAACAAGCACCTCGGGGAGTGGCTCGCCGAGAACCTCGCGACCAAACGCCTGGCGATGGCCAACAACTTCCCGTTCATGCGCAGGGCCGTCTCGGTGGAGTCGGTCCAGGCGACCTCGATGCAGAACGGTGCGATCGGCGCCGTCCCGTTCCTTCCCGGCGCGGACATGCCGCTGATGACCGCGAACCAGATGAAGATGGTGCTGCAGATCGCAGCTGCCTACGGGCAGCCGCTGTCCGGCAAACGGGTGCGTGAGCTCGCGGGCGTCCTTGGCGGTGCGCTCGCGCTTCGCGCAATAGCCAGGGCGTTGGTCCAGTTCATCCCAGGGTTCGGGTGGGCGATCTCGGGTGCCATCGGCTACAGCGGCACCTTGGCGATGGGCTACGCCGCGGTCGAGTACTTCGAGGCCGGAGGGACGGCCGAAGGCCTCGCCGAGAAGATGCGTGAGACCCGCGAGCGACTGCGTCATGAGGAGCGCGAGGCGCCGATCATGGTCGACGCCATCGCGGTCGAAGACGTCGTCGAGCCTGCCGCGCCCGGCCAGCTTCCGCCCGCGTCCCCCGAAGTCGCACCATCGGGGGCCTCGCCCCAGTGACCTCGACCTCGTGGTGGGAGCGCCTCGAGCCGCTCCTGACGCGTGTCGAGCGGCCCTCGCGCTACATCGATCATGAGTGGGGTGCATTCCGCGACGTCGACGCGCGTTACCGCGCCGCGCTGCTGTACCCCGACACCTACGAGGTCGGTCAGGCCAACCAGGCCATCGCCATCCTCTACGACATCCTGAACGGACTCGACGAGGTTGCGGCTGAGCGCGCTTTCGTGCCGTGGGTGGATCTCGCTGATCTGCTCAGGGAGCACGGCATCCCCCTGCTCTCATTGGAGAGCGCCACCCCGCTCGCCGAGTTCGACCTGCTCGGCATCACGCTGCCCTACGAGCTCACCACTACGAACATCCTCGAAGCACTCGACCTCGCCGGGATCCCGCTGCACGCCCAGGCTCGCGAGTCCGGTCCTCTCGTCGTTGGTGGCGGCCCATGCGTCTACAACCCCGAGCCGGTCGCGCCCTTCTTCGATGCGTTCCTGATCGGGGAGGGCGAGGCGGCCCTCGTCGAGTTGGTCGCGGCTCACCGCGCCGCGATCGCCGGAGGACTCTCGAGGCGACAGACCCTCGAGCGCCTCGCAGCCGTGCCCGGCGTCTACGTGCCGTGCCTGTACGGCCCCGTGCGGGACGTCGGTGGCCGGATCACATCCGTCGAGCCGATGACCCCGATGGCGCCTTCGGTCGTGTACAAGCGTGTGCTCGCCGACCTCGACGAGTACCGTCCTCCGATCTGCGGCATCGTGCCCTTCGCGGAAGTCGTGCACGACCGGCTGGGTATCGAAGTGCTCAGGGGGTGTACCCGGGGCTGCCGGTTCTGCCAGGCGGGCATGGTGTACCGCCCCGTGCGCGAGCGGTCGGCGGACTCCATCGTCC
>CAYHCN010000396.1:0-2074 GCA_964354945.1 uncultured Eubacteriales bacterium | reverse complement strand
GTCCCGCTGCATTGGGGACACGGGCCACCTTCCTCGCGGTGGCGCACGAGCCAGTCCTCGGGCATGAGGTGGAACAGCGCGCCGAGGTCGACGGCGACGGCCAGGACCTGATGGACGGTCTCGGCGAGTTGCACGACATCATCGTCGCTGAGCTCGTCGACACGGCGGAGCGGGTGGAGCCTCGCGCGGTACAGGATCTCGTCGGCGTAGACGTTGCCGACGCCGGCGATCACCGTCTGGTCGAGGAGCAGGGGCTTGAGCCTCCCCCGGCGTCGGCGGAGGGCGCTCGCGACCTCGTTCAGCGGAGCTTCGAGCGCATCGGGCCCGAGGTGGTGCGCGGTGGCCCACGCCTCGGGGCTCTCGGCAAGGCCCACACCGCCGAGCCGGCGCGCGTCATCGAGGACGAGGTGGCCACCGTCGGCGAAGTCGACGACGAATCGCGGGAATCGCGGCATCGGTGTCTCGGCTTCGAGGACCACCGGTGCACCGGTCATCCCGAAGTGGAGCACGAGCCAGCGGGCGGACGAGCCGTCGGCCTCTAGGAATGCCCACTTACCGTGGCGGTGCGTGCCCCGGAACGCCCGACCGGCGAGCGCGAGGCGAAGTGCGCGCTCGGAGATGTCACGGCGAACGAACGCATCCTGCGCGTGCACGGCCTCGATGCGCCGCCCTAGGGCGTGCTCGGCGAGATAGCGGCGGAACACCTCCACCTCGGGCAACTCGGGCACGCTCTCTCCTTCCGGTGGTCCACGGCCGGATCACACACGTCGACGCTCGCGCGGTACCCCTCGCCGGCTCAACGTTAGCAGCGTCGCGCAGACCCGTGTCGTTGCGGTACCCGGTGGCGGCTGGCAGCGGGTTCGCGCATCATCTGAGCTGACGAAGGGAGTCCGTCGTGACCGAACGACCCAAGGAATCGGTGTGGGACTACCCTAGACCGCCCGCCGCGGAGCTCGTCAAGCGTCACGTCCGCGTTGTAGTGGACGGCGAGGTCGTCGCCGAGACCGATCGGCCGGTGAAGGTGATGGAGACGAGCCATCCGCCCGTCTACTACATCCCCGCCGAGGACGTCCGCACGGAGTTCCTCACGCCGAGTGCCCATCGCACCGTCTGCGAGTACAAAGGGCTTGCGGGCTACTACAACCTGGACGTTCTCGGTCGCCATGTACCGAATGCGGCATGGTTCTACAGTGACCCGCGTCCGGGCTTCGAGATCCTCAAGGACCACGTCGCGTTCTACCCGTGGGCCGCGGACGAGGCAACCGTCGATGGCGAGGTCGTCCGCCCACAGGAAGGCCACTTCTACGGCGGATGGATCACCGACGAGATCGAGGGACCGTTCAAGGGCGGGCCGGGTACGGTCGGCTGGTAGCTCGGCCGACGCCGGGGAGGGACCGGGATGAAGCGCTTTGTTGCCGCCTGCTTGGTCGCGTTAACTCTCAGCATCGGCATCGCTGCGGCGAACGATACGGCGATCAACGGGTCGGGCGGCTCAGCCAAACCCGAAGGGTCCCCGAACATCCAGATGCAGGCCGAGACCGTGCAGGCGATCATGTACGGCGGGTTCGCGGGGTACCAGGTGGACTTCCAGTTCGTGAACCAGGGCAAGCCGCGGCGCGTCAAGCTCGGGTTCCCCTTCCAGCTACCCGAGGAGGATGGAAACGACTACTTCCCGCCCGCGTCGGTTCGCGCGTGGCAGAACGGCGAACCGCTGACGGTCACCTACACGGAGGGAAAGGACGGCCCCTACCGTGTGGCCTACTACGCGCACGACGTCACCTTCCCCACTGGACCGACGATGATCAGGGTGAGCTACTACGTTGCCCCAGCGAACAACGTCGGAACGGCGCCGGAGGATGCGAAGCCTCCACGGCGCTATGCCGACACCACCAGCTTCAACGCGTGGTATCCCTACACGGTGCACACCGGAGCAGGGTGGGCGGGGCCGATCGGCCTGACGGTCATCCGGTACACGCTGTCGCCCGACTTCCTCGGCTGGGGCGCCGAGCGGGCCACCGCCGACGAAGCGGCGTCGCAGGACCAGGACGTGCCGGGTGCGAAACAGACGTGGCTG
>CAYHCN010000395.1:0-2084 GCA_964354945.1 uncultured Eubacteriales bacterium | reverse complement strand
ATGCCTCGGCGTTGTGGAGCCGATTTGCCTCGGCTGTGGAGGGTTTGTGGAGTTGAGAGAGGGCCCGACAGCCTCTCGGCGCCGAGCCCCCTCTCTCGTTCAGCAACCCAGGGGATGGGCGGCTGAAGTTCGCATGACTACCAGCCCCACGCCTCCACTTCGGCGATCTCGAGCCAGCTGGTGTTGTTGGGAACGACATCGAAGCGGACGTAGCGCGCGGTAATCTCGGGGAAGGTCAGGACGTTCTCCGTGACCTTGCCGGACGTCACCTTCATGTTGGTGAGCTGACCGACCTCGGTCCACGTAGCCCCGGTCGCGGATACATAGACCTTCGCGGACTTCGCGCCGCACTCACCGCAGTTGAAGATCTTCACGCTCGAGATGTGACGATCTGGTTCGAGCTTGACGGTGATCGACTCCCCTGCCGCGGCTGGCGCCTTGACCCACCAGCCGGTGCCGTACACGTTGTACGCCTTCTTGCCATCGATCGCCTTCGCGGCCGAGGCGCCAGTCGCGTCGAACTGGTGCGAGAAGGCGGAGATCTTGCCGCCGTTGGAAGCAGCCGCGTAGTTCTTCAACGGCGGTTTCTGGCCGACGCCGAGGAGTGAGGCGGTGGCAACCGGCATCGACGCGTCGTTCGAAGCGATGCTGATAGCGGCCAACGCCGTAGGCTCCACCGACGGCGTGAAGGTCACGTCGAAGGTGTACGAACCGCCGGGCTGGAGCGTGAGCGGGATTGCCGGCTTCGTGAATGAGAACCCCGTGCTGTCCGGCGCGAGCGTCATGTCCGACACGATCAGCGGTGCGTCACCGACGTTCGCCACGGTCACCGGCACGACCTTGCTGTTCCCCAATTCGACGGAACCGAAGTCGACGTTCGACGGCGTGACTTGGATTCTCGGCCTCGCCGGCGAGACCCCGTTCATCTTGAGTGGAAGGGTGATCGTCGGGTTGGTGGGGTCGTTCGTCTCGAGGACGCACGTCATCTCCGTCGGGCCGAGTATGTCCAGGTAGTCGAGGCCGACGAAGATTTGTCGGGACGTGCCCGGCGCCAGCTCAGGCCACCAGGTCGCAAACCACGACACGCCCTGAGGCGCGTTGACGGTCAGCGACAGCTGCAGGTTCGACGTGCCCGTGTTGGAGACCATGAAGGTGGCAAGGCGAGGCGGGCTGACGAAGCCCAGCGGCACGTCGCCGAAGTCCCACCCCGTCGGATCCACGACCGCTCGCGGACCCGTCTGGTTCACAACCACCGAGTAGTCGTCCTGCGCGGGACCGACCGCACCGTTCGGTCCGAACCCGGTCGCCGTCGCCAGGTTGTAGACTTCCGCGCCGTCTGCCTGGCTGACCACGTAGGCCGTCAGCACCAGGGGCACGATGTCCCGCTCACCCGGCATCAAGGCGGGAAACGTGTAGTCCAAGCCGAGCTTGGCGTCTGTCACGTGCACGTTGGTAAGAGCGACTTCGCCGACGTTGGTGACTTCGAGGACGTACTGGATGGTGTCGCCCACGCTCGCGACGGTCTTGTCGGCGGATTTGTCCATCCGGAGACCCGGCTGAGGCGGTCGGGCGGTACCGACTCCACCCAGTGCCGCTGTCACAACCGGGGCGCCGGGGTCGTTCGACGCGATGGAGATCTGCGCGCTCGCGGTGAGCTCGTGCGAGGGCGCGAACGTGACATCGAACGTGAGCGTGTCGTTGGGAGCGAGAGTCCTCGGCAGAGCGGGCTTGGCGAACGAGAACCCCTCGCTGTCAGGGGCAAGCGTCATGTCGGAGACGAGCAGGGGCGCGTCGCCCCCGTTGCGCACCGTCATCGACGCGATGCGGCTCTCGCCTAGCGGCACGTCCCCGAAGAAGATGCTCGGGGGTAGCAGTTCGATCTTGGGCGTTCCCGCGGGAAGCCCGTAGCCGACCACGGGTATCGATGCGACCGGCGTCAGGGGATCATTGGAGACGACCTCGAGGAGCCCGGTGGCGGTGTTCTCGCGCGACGGGGTGTACAGCCCGTTGAACACCAGACTGTCTCCCGGCGCGAGCACCGTGGGCATCGAGGGCAGGCTCAGCAGTGTGAAGTCCGAGTCCCC
>CAYHCN010000394.1:0-2091 GCA_964354945.1 uncultured Eubacteriales bacterium | reverse complement strand
CCCGCCGAGGCGTTCAGCTCGGACCCCCGCTCGCCATTCTCGATCCGGGTCGGACCCAACTCGTTCGGCACCGATGGGATCGTGCTCGATCTCAAGGACGGCACGCACGAATGCCGTGGTGAGGTGCGGTTCGGATCGTGGTCGCCGTGGCCCGTGACGACGCTCTCCCCCGGCATCATGGGGTGGTACCGGTTCGTCCCTCGGATGGAGACGTACCACGGCGTGCTGTCGATGGATCACGCGCTCGACGGCTCGGTGGTCGTTGACGGTGAGCGGTTCGACTTCGATGGCGGCCGAGGCTACATCGAGAAGGACTGGGGCCGCAGCTTCCCGAGTTCGTGGATCTGGGCGCAATCCAACAGCTTCGAGAGGCCCGGCACCTCGGTGAGCCTCTCGGTGGCCAAGGTGCCGTGGATGACGAGCCACTTCGTCGGCAACATCGCGGGCCTGCTCCTGGACGGCGGGCTGCATCGCTTCGCGACCTACACCGGCGCCAAGCTCACGTGCATCGAGACCAGCTCGAATGAGGCGCATCTCACGCTCGCCGACAAGCGCGAGGAGCTGGACGTCCGTGTCATCGGATGCCAGACACTCATCCTGAAGTCGCCGGTGTTGGGCGCGATGGAGGGGCGGGACGCCGAGTCGCTCGGCGGGACGATCGAGGTGACCCTGCGCGCGCTGCGCGGCGAGCGCGCGGGCGTGGTCTTTCACGGCACCGGCCAGCAGGCGGGTATCGAGGTCATGAACGACAAGGACGAACTCGGGCGCATCCCCTGCGCGCAAGACGCCGCCGCGGCCTCTCCGGAGGCTCCAGCAGCCCAGGGAACGGCGCAAGAGCCGCGGCTGTAGGTCGCGCTCGGCGACCCACTCGCCGTTCGTCACCGACCGACGGAACCCCAGCTCAAGGGCGGGTGTTCGCAGCCCTAAGATTCATAGGAGCGATCGCTCCCATAATGCTTAGGCCCGGCACCACATGGTCTTGCGGCGAGGGCTTCAACGGACCCGGGGGTGATCGGCGGCTAGTAGGCCACCGCCACGCTCTCGCGCACGTACCTGTCGCTCTCGGCGGCACGGAGCAGCGCCTCGGCGAGATCACCTCGCGCGATGCGCAGCCCGCTCGGCACCACATCGCCGACGACCTCCCGGTACGAGTGCCGAGGCGCGCTGTTGGTCAGGAGCGGCGGGCGGACGATCGTCCAGTCGAGGTCGTCGCGGGCGCGTAGCTCGGTCTCCATCTTCGCGATGTCGGGATACAACCGCGCGACCACGGGGATACGCAGGACGATCCGATACAGGAGGTCTAGGCGCCCCCGCTCGACGCCGGCGCCCTCGGCGGAAACGACCACGAACCGCCGTACGCCCGCGCGAACCGCCGCATCCGCCAGGTTGCGCGTCCCGTCGACGTAGACCTGCCCGTTGGTTCGAGGCCGAGGAGCGAGTGTCGAGATGACAGCGTCCTGGCCGGCGACCGCCGCCGGAAGCGTCTCGGGCACCATCACATCCCCCACCAGCACGCGGAGGCGCTCGCCCGCCAGACCTGCCAGGCTGCCGCCGTCTCGCACCAGCGCGGTCACCTCGTGTCCCCGCTCGAGCGCGAGCGAGGTCACCAGCCGTCCGGTCCTTCCGCTCGCTCCCGCGACTAGCAGGTGCACTCGGCCTCCCCTACTTGAGGAACGCGGTCACGATCGCGGCCACTCCGAACAGTATGAAGATGGTCCCCGAGATACGGGTGATCAGTTTCTCGGGCAGCGTCTTGCCCATCACCGCGCCGATGATGATGGCGATACCGTCGGCGATCATCATGCCGAGCGTCGACCCCATCCACACGCCCCAGAACTCCTGAGCGGGCGTGATTCCAACCGCGCTCAGCCCGACGCTCCCGAGCCATGCGTTGATCGCGGGGCCCGCGGACCCGAACGTTCGCAGCACCGCGGCCGGGTCGGCGGCGATGGTCATCGTCATGATCTGAGTCTTGTCACCCAGCTCGGCAAGGAAGAACGCGATGCTGGTGGTGACGATCGGACCGTACTTCGCAGTCTTTGTGATGGCGTCGGTGTCGGACTCCGCGTCGCCGCGCAGCGTCCAGACGCC
>CAYHCN010000393.1:0-2100 GCA_964354945.1 uncultured Eubacteriales bacterium | reverse complement strand
GTTTGCCCGAGCGCCAGTTGTGGATGGCGTCGTGCAAGGCGTCGGCGGCCAGATTCGAGCAGTGCATCTTGATCGGGGGCAGTCCGTCGAGTGCATCGGCAACGTCGCGCCGAGTGACCTCGAGGGCCTCGTCGAGAGTCATCCCCTTGACCAGCTCGGTGGTCATGCTCGACGTCGCAACCGCCGAGCCGCATCCGAAGGTCTGGAACTTGATGTCGTCGATCCGGTCGTCGCGCACCCGAACGTACATCTCCATGAGGTCGCCGCATACCGGATTGCCGACCCGACCGACCGCCACGTCGTCGCCCTCGAGCGTGCCGACGTTTCGGGGATTGCGGAAATGCTCGAGCGTCTTCTCCGAGTACTGTGTGGATTTCACGGCTACTCCTCAGGTGTCTCGTAGAGCGGCGACATGCGCCGCAGTCTGGCGACGATTCCCGGCAGGACCTCCATCACCCTGTCGACGTCGCCGTCCTTGCTGAAGCGCCCGAAGGTGAACTCGAGCGACCCGTGGGCTTCTTCATGCAGCAGCCCGCACGAGATCAGCGTGTGGGATGGCTCGAGTGTCTTCGACGAGCACGCCGAGCCCGTCGAGACCGCTATCCCCTCGTCTCGCATGGATAGCAGCAGTGACTCGCCTTCGATTCCGTCGAAGCGGAAATGCGCGTTGTTGGGGAGTCGCTCGGTGGGATGCCCGTTGAGGTGGGAATGCGGGATGGCCGCCAGCACCTCCTCGATGAGGCGGTCCCGCATCGCGCTGAGCCGAGCTGCCTCCAAAGGGAGCTCCTCGGCGGCGATTCGCGCTGCAGTCGCCATGCCGACGATCGCGGGCAGGTTCTCGGTTCCCGAGCGCAGGCCCCGTTCTTGGCCTCCGCCCGCAGCAATGGGCGCCACGCGAACGCCCGTCCTTAGGTAGAGCGCGCCGAGCCCGGGCGGACCGTAGATGTCGTTGCTCGAAAGCGTGAGCATGTCCACCGGCACGCCGGCCATGTCGATGGGCAGCAGGCCCTCGGCGGCCACGGCGTCAACGTGGAATGCGACCCCCGTGCCCTGGAGCATCTCGGCGATCCGGGCAATAGGCTGCACCGTGCCGATCTCGTTGCTCGCCCACCCCACCGAGACCAGGATCGTATCGTCGGTGATCCGCGCCCTGAGCTTGTCGGGGTCGATCCGGCCGTACTGGTCGGGAGGCACCTTGCCCACGCGAAGGCCCAGCTTCTCGAGGTACTTGCCGATGTTGTGCAGCGAGATGTGCTCGACTTCCGAGATGATCACGTGGTCGCCGGAACGCTTGGCCCGGTTCGCGAATCCGATCAGCGCCAAGTTGTTCGACTCGGTGGCACCCGACGTGAACACGACCTCATCGGGCTGCGCGCCGATGAAGGCGGCGACGGCCGCGCGGCTCGCATCGAGCACCTCGGTGGCGCGGTCGCCCACCGCGTGCAGCGACGCGGGGTTGCCGAAGCTCTCGGTGAAGTACGGGAGCATCGCCTCGACGACCCGCGGATCCACGGGCTTCGCCGACTGGTAGTCCAGGTAGACTTCGCCGTCCATATGCGACCGGCTCAGAACCACATGGTCGCGCCGGCATCGAGCGCGAGGTCGTTGAGCGTCGCGGCTCCGACGATCTTCACGCCGTCGATGAGCTCGACCGTCTCCCACCCCAGCATCTGCTTGGATGCCTCGCAAACGAGGATCGGGATTCCCATCTCCATCGTCCTGTCGAGCATATCGCGCACAGTTGGGAACGAGCCGAGCTGCATCTTCTCGGCTTCGCCGGGCAAGAGCGTCATCAGACCCATGCCGAGGTAGTACACGGTCGGGTTCAGATCCATGGCCTTCGCGGATTGGGCCAGCACGAGCGGCGAGTACTGTCGCTCGGGTAGGTTGCTGGTCTGTACGTAGAGGATGGCGTTCTCGTCCTTCACGACATCCACCTCCTATCTGCCTTTGCGGATCAGGAACCTCTTGTAGTCGCCCTGATCCTCGATCGATACGACCTCGTGGCCCGCGCGCTTCGCGAACCGGGTCAGGTCCTCCTCGGCTGCGGGGTCGTCGGCGAGCACCTCCAACACCTCCCCGACCTCCATCCCGTCCATC
>CAYHCN010000392.1:0-2103 GCA_964354945.1 uncultured Eubacteriales bacterium | reverse complement strand
TGATGTAGTTGTTGGACGCGGAGGGGTTCTTCGTGCCGGTCCACGAGACGGTGACCACGTGCGGCCCAGCGCTCAAGCCTGAGACACTCCAGACCTTCTCTTTGTAGGACGTAGAGGGGGCGTAGAGGTCGACATCGGCGACGGTTGTTCCGTCGACCGACACCCGAGCGATGCCGAAGATCGCGCCCCTGGAGGCGATCCAGTCGAACGACGTGCCATTGAATCCGAACGTCGCGCTTCCTGCACTCGGGAGGTACTTGTAGCTCCCGCCCGAGAAGGTGATGGAGTTGCCTGTGGTCCACGCTCCGGCGTAGTAGGGCAGCGGGTTGTCTTGCTCGTAGTAGAACGTCGACGGTGCACCGAACAGGTCCGCTGCGTCGAAGTTGACGTAGTTGCTGGACGCGGAGGGGTTCTTCGTTCCGGTCCACTCGATGCGCACGTGGTGATAGGTGTTGGGCAGGCCGGTGACCGTCCACAGTGCCTGTTGGTGTTGGTTGGACGCGGAGTACAGGTCCACGAGCGCGGTCTGGGAATCGTCGATCGTCACTCGCGCGATTCCGAAGCTCGGGCCCTTCGTTCCAATCCACGAGAAGCTCGTCCCGACGAAGGGTACGTTGGCGGCGCCAGCGCTCGGCAGGTACTTGTAGCTGCCTCCCGAGAAGCTCGACGAGTTGGCGCTCACCCACGCACCTTCGTAGTAGTCCTGGGGCTGAGTCTGCTCGTAGCGAGAGTCGGTCGGTGCGCCGACCAGATCCGCCGCGTCGAACCCGACGTAGTTATTCGTCGCGGAGGGGTCTTTCGTGCCGGTCCACTCGATGCGCACGATGTGAGTGGTGTTCGGCAAGCCGCTCACACTCCACACCTTCTGACGGTGCTGCGCCGAGGCGGCGTACAGGTTCACCTGACTGAAGGATCCGCCATCAACGCTCACTCGGGCGATGCCGAAGATCGCGGCCTTCGAGGTGATCCAGTCCATCTGGGTGCCGGTGAACGCGATGTTAACTGAGCCCTGGCTGGCGAGGTACTTGTAGGACCCGCCCGAGTAGCTCGAGGACAGGCCGGTGGTCCAGCTGCCGTCGTAGTAGAACTTGGCGTTGTCCTGCTCGTAGCGGTTCGGACCGAGTGTGCCGCCGACCTCGAGCGCATCGACGCCGATATAGGCGCTCGTTGCGGACGCGTTCTTCGACCCCGTGTACTCGATCCGCACGACATGCAGTCCGTTGGACAGGCCTGCTATGCTCCACACCTTCTGGCGGTGCTTGACGCTCGACGAGTACAGATCGACGTACGTCGTGGCGGTGCCGTCGACAGAGATCTTCGCAATCCCGAAGATGCTCGCCTTGCTCGTATACCAGTCCAGCGCCGAGCCATTGGCTGAGATGACAACCGCGCCCGGCGAGGCGAGGTACTTGTAGGAGCCACCCGAGTACGCCGCCGCGGTACCGGTCGTCCAGGCGCCCTGGTAATACAGGTTGGAGTCCGTCTGTTCGTAGTGCTGGTAGATCGTGAATGCCGCGCTCTGGACCGCTGCTGAGTTGCCGGCCTGGTCGATGGCGTAGTAGTCGACGCTGTGCGGCCCGGGAGCCGTAACGACGGTAGACGTCGCATCTTGCCACGAGCCCGAGTCGACCCGTAGCTTGACCGCCTGGATTCCGGACACCGCGTCGCTGGCGTTCACGGTGACGGTCGCGGGAACGCCATAGTAGGTGGAGCTGTACGCGGCATTGACCGCGGGGGCCGTCTTGTCGATCTTGACCGCGCCGGACTGGACCTGCGAGCTGTTGCCGGCGTTGTCGATCGCACGGAACGTCACGCTCGTCGTACCGCTCGCCGTAACTGAGAATGGCGCCGTGTAGGTGGTCTCTTGCCCCGAATTCAGGGAGTACATGATCGCCTTCACACCGGATACCGAGTCGGACGCGCTCATGCTGACCGTCACGTCGCTCTTGTGCCATGCGGTATCGAGGGTGCTCGTGACGCCGGGCGCGCCGCTGTCGACCTTGACGGTCGCGCTGCGGGTGGTCTCGACGTTGCCTGCAGTATCGACTGCGCGGAAGTAGTAGGTATTGGTGCCCTCGCCGGTCACCAGGATGTGTCCCGTGT
>CAYHCN010000391.1:0-2110 GCA_964354945.1 uncultured Eubacteriales bacterium | reverse complement strand
CAGCGCCGCAAGATGCACCAGCTCATGTGGACGATCGGCTTCCTGTTCTACGCGGTTGCTGCGCTCATGGAGGCGTGGTCGGAGTACGTAGGCAGCTGGAATCCGACGACGTACCGCATCTACATCGTGCTCGCGGCCACGATGGTCGGGTTCCTCGGCAACGGGACCTGCTACCTCATCTTCAAGAAACGGATCTGGGGCGACATCTATCTGGCGTTCAACCTCACCGGCATGGCGGTCTTCCTGTGGGGCACCTTCAACGTCGAACTGGTGATGGAGAAGCTTGTCGCGGGAATCGTCGTAGGCGGTCAGGCACTCGGCGCGGGGGGCACGTTCCCTAGGATCATGTCGCTGCCGTTCAACGTCATCGGCACGATCTTCCTTGTCGGCGGGAGCGCGTGGTCGATCATCAAGTTCCTGCCGAAGAAGGAGTACCGCTACCGGGTATGGGCCAACGTGCTCATCATCATCGGCACGCTCGTGATAGCCGGCGCTGGCAGCATGGCGCGGGCCGGCATGACCAAGGGGCTCTACGTAGCCGAGATGGTCGCGTCGGCGATCCTGCTGGCGGGCTTCCTGATGGCCGGTACCCTCGACAAGGGTGCCAAGGCCGCGGTCGCGGCGAGCCGGGAGCAACGGGCGATGGATGCCGCTGCGGCGAACGCGGGAACGGTGAACGCGGCCGCGCCATCGGAGGCTGAGTCGCACGAAGGTGACATCGCGTTTTGCGAGCGCGAGCTCACCGCCGACCAGACCGGGCCCGCCGGCGAGACCGGCTAGTCCTCAGCGAGCCCCGAACTCAGTTCCGCGAGCGACCGCACGTCAAGCACGGTCACGGTGCCGCCGTCGACCTCGATGATGCCGTCCGACTTCAGCTTGCCGAGCGCCCGCGACAGCGTCTCGGGCACGGTGCCCAATGCCAGGGCGAGCTCGCCTTTGGGCATCCCGAGATCGATCTCAAGCCCCCGGGGGGTGGGGCGGCCGCTGGCCAGTGACCGCTGGAACAGGTAGCGCGCCAGGCGGCTGGGCACGTCGAGCGCGAGCGTCTGCACGACGCTCGTGAGGTTCACGACGCGCGAGGCGAGGTCGGCGATGAGGCTCTGGGCGACCTGGGGCTCGGCCGTGAGCAGGTCGAAGAGCGCTTCGCGAGGCAGCCACGCGATGGTGACGGGGGTCGCCGCCTCGATGGTCGCGGGGTAGCGCGAGCCGGCGAGCGCGGCGACGGCCGCCAGCGGCTCGCCCGCTCCCACGGTCTCGAAGGTGATCTGCTTGCCGTCCGCGCCGAGGTAGAACACCCGGGCCTTGCCCTCGACGACCACGCCGAACAGCTGCGCCGCATCGCCCTCGGTGGCGAGCAGCGAGCCTCGGGCAACGGAGCGGACCGACGCGCGCGAGGCGAGCGACGCGACGGCTTCATCGGAGGCGGTTCGCCACAGCCTGCACGCACGTAGTGCCTGCAGGACCTCGCTCCTCGGCTGCGATCCGGCGTGTGCGGCCATGACTTCCTCTCTCTTGACGTTCGTCAATGCTCAGGTGCGATCACGAGCGTACCGTAGCCGCAGTCATCCTTCCCCACCCCGCAGGATGAAGCCCGGGAAGAGGGACCTCAAAGAATGAACGACAGGTTCGTCGCAAGCATGTCGGACGACAAGGTTCGCCACGACACTCGACTCCTCGGCGACTTTGTCGCGATCTACTGCAACGGCAATCACGCCGATCGCGCGCGCGTTCCGCTCACGAGTGACGCGCAGGGGCTCGGTGCGTACGGACGCAAGACGCCGGTCGTGTGCGACGAGTGCGCGGATCACCTCCGCTACGCCGAGGCGCGCCGGGCGTACTGCCCCAAAGACCCCAAGCCGTTCTGCGCGCACTGCAACACGCACTGCTACCGGCCGGCCGAGGCCGAGTGGCAGCGACAGATGATGCGCTACGCGGGGCCGAAGTCGATGTGGCACGGCCACGCCGTCGACGGAATCAAGCACATGTTGGAAGGACGCAAGTGGCGCAAGCTCGCCGCCGCAAGCGCCACGAAGAAGGAGATCTAGATGTCTGACACCGTTACCCGCCAGATCGTCCACATCGACGAGGAGCTGTGCAACGGCTGCGGCGT
>CAYHCN010000390.1:0-2111 GCA_964354945.1 uncultured Eubacteriales bacterium | reverse complement strand
CCAGGCAGACCTCTTCAGGCCCAGAGACTCAGGGGTAACATCGGGGGAAGGATTCAGAAAGCCCCGGCCCGAAGGTCGGGGCTTTCGAACGTCCCGGGGCAGGTCCCCCTCGGCCCCCCTGCCGCCCACTACGGTGCGAGGCGCAGAGCCGCAAGCAGGTCGTGCTGAAACGCGGGGTCTGAGGCCAAGTCGAGGTGCTCGGCCGCTGCGACCGCTGCGATCGCTGGCTCGAGGCACTCGGGCGACACGGCGACCATCGCGGCTCCGGTAAGCGCGGCATTCCCGACCGATCGAGTTCGCGCCGCGAGCTCCGCCGGGACAAGCCCGATGGCCGCTGCCTCACTCGGGTCGAGCGCGTGACCGAAGGCTCCCGCGAGCAGCAGGTCATTCACGCCCGATGCGTCGAGGTGTGCCGAGCGCAGGGCGTGGTCCACGCCCGTTCGAATCGCGGCCTTTGCGAGCTGAAGTGCGCGAATATCGAGCTGCGAGAGGGCGAGCGTCCTGCCGCCGCCACCGAGAACGACTGACACCACGCCCGACCCGTTGGTCTCGAGCCTCTCGGCGGGCACTTCCGCGACGGCGATCCTGCCGTCCGCGTCGACCCAACCCAGCGACCGGAGGACCGCAAGCGCGGACACGAGCCCGGCGCCGGAGAATCGGTCGGGCGCCTCACCTGCTCGCGTTTCGAGCCGGGTGCTGCCCGGGGTCACCACGACGCGATCGACGGCCCCGCTCCCCGCCCGGCCTCCCGAGCTCACCGCCCAGCCCTCGAACGCGGGCCCGGCTGCGGCAGAAGCGACGATGAGACGGCCGTTAGAACGAAGGACGACCTCGGCGTTCGTCCCCACGTCGACCAGCACGCGCCCACCCGCCTCGGCGACCGTGAGGCCTGTGGCCAGCGCCGCGGCGAGAGCATCGCCGCCGACGAAGCTGGCGATCGGGGGAAGCACGACCGCGCCCACGAGCGCGGGGATCGCACGGGCGACCGCGGTGACCGGAGCGAGCGGCTGGGGTGAGGAGAACGGCGGCTCGAACGGGTGGGTCGCAAGGCCTGACACGTCGAGCCCCAGGAGCAGGGAGGCCATCGCAGTGTTTGCGGCGACGGCGGCACGAACGATGTCTCCTGTCGGCACCTCGGCCGCTTCGCAGGCGAGTGTCAGTGCCTCGGCGATGGATTCCTCTGCGAGTTCAGCGAGGGCAGCCGCGGCGCTGTCGAGCGCAGCCGTCATGCGCGTCAGGACGTCCGCGCCGAAGCGCTCCTGGCGGTTGGTGACGGTGGCACCGGCGAGTTCCATGCCCGAGCGGGCATCGACCAGCACGGCGCTCACGTTCGTTGTGCCAACGTCGATTCCCGCGACGACCTCGGCATCCCGAGGCACGGCACCGGTTCTGCGCACGGACGAGGAGCGCGCGATGAGGGGTTTCACGCCTACCGGCACGATAGCGGTCGCGCGGCAGGCAAGTCGCACGCCTGCGGGTGCGCGCTTGAGCGTCTGCGCCTCGGTCGCGTCGGGTGAAGCGAGCTCGCCGAACAGGACCTTGACACCGCATTCGCCGCAGATCCCTCGCGTACCACAGGGCGTAGAGAGCGTCACGCCCGCGCGACTGGCCGCGACGGCGATCGTCGTGCCGGCCGGAACGAGCACGGTGATGCCCGAGGGGAAGAACGTGACGGGAACCGGCGCGCTCACGGGTCGGCTACTCGGCGAAGCGGACCATGCCGTGGGTCATCGGGCGACCTCCCATGACGTGGACGTGAAGATGCGGCACGGTCTGGTTCGAGTCGGGCCCGTTGTTGACGATGACGCGATAGCCGGACTTGGCGATGCCGGCGATCTGGGCGACCCGCGGCACCGCGGAACACAGAGCGGCCCCCACCGCGGGCGGTACGTCGTCGTTGAAGTTAGCGTAGTGCTCGCGCGGGATCACCAGCACGTGGACGGGAGCCTGCGGCGCGATGTCGTGGAACGCGACCACGTCATCGTCCTGGTAGACCACCCGAGCCGCTAGCTCCTGTCGGCCTATCTTGCAGAAGATGCAGTCGTCCACAGTCCCCTCCCCCCCGTTCTCGGCACCCCTGCCGGTGCTACACGGCGTCGTCCGTGTCAGTG
>CAYHCN010000389.1:0-2118 GCA_964354945.1 uncultured Eubacteriales bacterium | reverse complement strand
GCAGGGCCAGGTCACCGACATCGAGATCCAGGCCAAAGAGATGCTGCGCATGCGCGACGCACTCGACGAGATCCTTGCGTCCCACACCGGGCAGACCAAGAAGAAGATCCACGAGGACACCGAGCGCGACAACATAATGACCGCCGATGAGGCCAAGGCGTACGGTCTCGTGGACGAAATCCTCGTGCATCGCGTCGTCAAGGAGTAGCTCCTCATGGCTCGCGAGACCGAAACCAACGATCTGAAGTGCTCGTTCTGCGGCAAGAGCCAGCGCCACGTCCGCAAGCTCATCGCAGGCCCCGGCGTGTACATCTGTGACGAGTGCATCGAGCTGTGCAACGACATCGTCGAGGACGAGTTCGCCGAGGAGACCGAGCCGCTGCTGGAGAACCTGCCGACCCCGCGGGAGATCTACGAGCAGCTCAACAACTACGTCGTAGGCCAGGACGAGGCCAAGAAGGTCCTGTCGGTGGCCGTTCACAATCACTACAAGCGCGTGCACCACGGAGTCGCGACCGACGACAACGAGGTCGAGCTGGCCAAGAGCAACATCCTGCTACTGGGCCCCACGGGCTGTGGCAAGACGCTGCTCGCGCAGACTTTGGCGCGGATCCTCAAGGTGCCGTTCGCCATCGCGGATGCCACCGCGCTCACCGAGGCGGGCTACGTGGGCGAGGACGTCGAGAACATCCTCCTCAAGCTCATCACCGCGGCGGACTTCGACATCCCCAAGGCCGAGGTCGGCATCGTCTATATCGACGAGATTGACAAGGTTGCCCGCAAGGCCGAGAACCTGTCGATCACCCGCGACGTGTCGGGCGAGGGTGTACAGCAGGCGCTGCTCAAGATCCTCGAGGGGACCGAGGCTGCCGTGCCGCCGCAGGGCGGCCGCAAGCATCCCCAGCAGGAGCTCATCCGCATCGACACCACCAACGTGCTGTTCATCCTTGGTGGCGCGTTCGTGGGGCTCGAGAAGCTCATCGCCGACCGCATCGGCAAGAAGGGTGTCGGCTTCGGCGCCGATCTCACCGACACTGCCGAGCGGCACCAGGGCGAACTACTCGCGCAGGTGCTTCCCGAAGACCTCAACCACTTCGGCATGATCCCCGAGTTCGTCGGCCGCCTTCCGGTGGTCACGCACGTGGAGGAGCTGTCGGAGGACGACCTCGTGCGCATCCTCACCGAGCCGAAGAACGCGCTCGTCAAGCAGTACCAGCGGCTGTTCGGCCTCGAGGACGTCGAGCTCAAGTTCACCGAGGACGCTCTTCGTGCCATCGCACATCAGGCGCTCAGGCACGGCACCGGTGCTCGCGGACTCCGTTCGATCCTCGAGCGCATGCTGCTCGACACGATGTACGACCTGCCGAGCGAACCCGACATCGAGCAGGTCGTCGTGACCGAGGAGGCCACCAAAGGCGAAGCGCCGCCGACGTTGGTGCGCCGAGGCAAGGCCGAGAGCGCGTAACCCCGCGAGCGGTCGGGCCGAGGGGTCCGCCACGAGTTCCGCAGCGGCGGTCGGAGCCCGCATCGTCCCGATCGCTCACGGCGACGATGGCGGCGGATTCATCCGCATCCCGGCCTCGTGCTGCGGCGTCTTCGGGCTCAAGCCGAGCCGGGGCCGCAATCCCCTCGGTCCGGACGTAGCCGAAGCATGGAACGGTAGGACGGTGGAGCACGCGCTCAGGATCTCCGTCCGGGACAGCGGAGCCCTTCCTGCCGAGTTCTCTGCACCCCGATTGTCGAGCCGGCCTTGAGCTCGCGGCGATGCTGTGCCCGATCTCGGCCACGAGGTCACGAAGACGGCGCCGTTCATCGACGGCGCGGCGTTCGCCTCGGCCTTCTTCACGATGACTTGCGGGGAGACCGCAGCGGAGATCCGCGACGCCGAGAAGCTCGTCAGCCGCAAAGCGACCTCGCAGGACTTCGAACCGGCGACCTGGGCAGTCGGCCTTCTCGGCAAGCAGATCAGCGCCGAGGACTATTCGTGTGCGATCCGGGCGCTCCAGCGCACCGCGCTCGTGCTTGGCGAGTTCAAGACGGACTTCGACATGCTCCTCGCTCCCACACTCTCACGACCCCCGGTCTTCACCGGTGAGTTGCAGCCCAAGGGCGTAGAGG
>CAYHCN010000388.1:0-2168 GCA_964354945.1 uncultured Eubacteriales bacterium | reverse complement strand
CACGCGAGAAGTCGGTCGTGGCGTCGATGAGGTCGTCGCGCACGAGCTGCGCGAGCTCACCGGTGGGCACGTCGGGGATGTAGCTCTCCCCCGCGTTCACGAGATCGGCCTTCTCGGCGGACACCTCGAGGCCGATGACGCGGTTGCCTTCCTTGGCCATCTCGACGGCCAGCGGAAGGCCGACGTACCCGAGTCCGACAACGCCGAAGATGGCGCTGCCGTCCCGCAGCTTCTGTTCCAGAGACATAGGACCCCTGTCGTTGATCGGTGCGCCGGTAGCGCGCACCCCGCGACAACTAGACGGCCCCGCGTTCAAGCGGGGCGAAAAGCCGGATTATTGTATAGCAAACATCAGCTCGCCCGAGCAGACGAGCTGCCCGTCGCAGGTGGCTTCTGCTTCACCGAAGCCGATGGGCCCGCGACGCTTGGTGATGCGGCACTCGAGCCTCAGCACGTCGCCGGGCTTCACCTGTCGCTTGAACCGGACCTTGTCTATTCCCGCGAACATCGCGAGCTTGCCTTGGTTCTCCTCGAGCGAGAGCAGCGCGACGGCACCGACCTGCGCGAGTGCCTCGACGATGAGCACGCCCGGCATGACCGGGTAGTCGGGGAAGTGCCCCTGGAAGAACGGCTCGTTCGCCGAAACGCATCTGATGCCGACCGCTCCCACGCCCTCCTCGATCTCCTCGATGCGATCGATGAGCAGGAACGGGTAGCGGTGGGGGATGACCTTCATGATGCCGTCGATGTCGAGCACTGGGATGTCCCCTTCCCTGGTCGGGCGTTCGTTCGTCCTCGCGCGGGCACGTCGATGTCGGCGCGGGTCGGGCAGCGGAATGGCCTGTCAGAAGGCCCCGGTCGGCTCGGGCTCGGGCGTGCCGACGCGCTCGACGTCGGCGCCGAGCGCCTGAAGCTTGTCGACGAACGACTCGTAGCCACGGTCGATGTGGTACACCTCGCCGACCACGGTCTCGCCGTCGGCGATGAGGGCGGCGAGCACGAGGGCGGCTCCGCCACGGAGATCCGGACAGCGGACCGGTGCACCGGAAAGCTGTCCAACGCCCTTGACCAGGGCGTGGTGTCCCTCGATGCGGATGTCGGCACCCATGCGGCCGAGTTCGTCGGCGAACATGAACCGGTTCTCGAAGACGTTCTCGGTGATGATGCTGCCTCCCTCGGCCACCGACATGAGCGCCATCCACTGGGCTTGGAGGTCGGTGGGGAACCCCGGGTACGGGAGCGTCTGCACGTCGACCCCGACGAGCCGGCCCTCGCGCAGCACGGTCGCTCCGTCCGCGAACGTGGCGACGCTGCAGCCCGCCTCGGCAAGCTTCGCGAGCACGAGCTCCAGATGGCCGGGGTCGAACCCGGTCACGGTCACCGGATCCCCGACGAGCGCCGCCCCGATCAGGAACGTGCCCGCCTCGATACGGTCCCCCACGGTGCGGTGTTCGATCGCCGACAGCGACTCGACGCCTTCGATCTCCAGCGTGGGCGTGCCCGCCCCGGTGATCCTGGCGCCCATCACGCTGAGGAAGTCGGCGAGGTCGACGATCTCGGGCTCGCGGGCCGCGTTCTGCACGACGGTCGTGCCCCTTGCCAGCACGGACGCGGTGAGGAGGTTCTCGGTCGCTCCGACACTCGGGAAGTCGAGAGTCACGTTGGCAGCCTTGAGGCCGCCCTCGGGCGCCATGGCGTGAATGTAGCCGTGGCCGAGGTTCACCTCGACGCCGAGCTGCTCGAGCCCCTTGATGTGCATGTCGATCTTACGCGAGCCGATGTTGCAGCCGCCGGGCATCGCGACCCGCGCTTCCCCGCACCGCGCGACCAGCGGGCCGAGAACCGCGGTAGACGCACGCATCTGCGCGACGAGCTCGTAGGGTGTCTCGATACTCGCAACGTTCGTTGCGTCGATCTCGAGGGCGTGATCGGTACGGGAGACCGAGGCACCAAGGCCGCCGAGCACGTCGGACATCACGGCGACGTCGACGATGTCCGGAACGTTGGAGATGTGGGTGACGCCTGGGGCGAGCAGTGACGCGGCCATGAGCTTGAGAGCGGAGTTCTTGGCACCCTCAACGCGCACCTCGCCGGTGACGGGGCGCCCCCCGCGAACGATGATCGATTCCATGCGCTGAAGGATACCGTGAAGCCCGCCGAGAACCACG
>CAYHCN010000387.1:0-2188 GCA_964354945.1 uncultured Eubacteriales bacterium | reverse complement strand
CTTCGACATCAACAGGCACGGGTGGTAGACCTTTTCGAGCTTGAGCGCGACCGGGTGGGCATCCTCCTCGGCGACGTCTCAGGCAAGGGCCTTCGAGCTGCCACCCTCACCTCCTTCGCGAAGAACGCCGTGCATGCGTACGCGATGGAACACGGAAGCCCCGGACTCGTACTTCGGCGGACCAATCGTCTCCTCCAATCCGTCACGGAGATCTCGTCGTTCGTGACCCTGTGGTTCGGCATCTTCGACAAGCCGACCGGTCGGCTCGCCTATTCCACGGGAGGCCACCCGCCGGCACTGCTGCGCCGTGCCGATGGATCAGTGGAGGAGCTGGCGTTGCGTGGACCCATCGTGGGCGCGTTCTCTCAGTCGTACTTCGAGGATGCCGAAGTGGTTCTCGGTCCGGGGTCCATGCTCGTGCTGTGCTCCGACGGAGTGATCGAAACCCGGAACGAGGCACGTGCCTTTCTCGGTGTCGACCGGCTCAAGGACATCGTCTCCGGCGTTCGCGGCACCCCACGCAAGGCGGCGCGGGAGGTCTTCCGTCAGGTCTCTGCCTTCGGACACGGCGAGCTGCCCGACGACATCGCAATACTCACCGTTGGGCCGACGCCTGCGCCGGAGGCGTAGCCCTCGCGGACGTGTGGCCGCGACAATCCCGTTTGGGGCGCTCGGGAGCCACCCGCTCTCGCAAGATGAGCCGCACGCGCTTCCCCTCGGGCACCGACTCCGCAAGAATCGGCTTATGCGACTGCTTCAAGCCATCGACATAGGCTCGAATACCGTGCGCTCGATCGTGGTTGAGGTCCCGGTCGGTGGATCGCACCGGGTCGTCGACGACGAGCGTGCGATGACCCGTCTCGGACGAGGCCTCGAGAGCACCGGGATGCTCGACCCCCAGGCCGCCGAGGAGACCGTCACCGCCCTCAAAGCGATGATGAGGATCGGCCGCAGCATGGGCGTGACCGAGGTTCGCGCGATCGCCACCGAAGCGGTTCGCCGCGCTTCCAACGGGCAGGACCTGCTCGATCGCATCCGCGACGAGGCCGACCTCGAGGTCGAGATCGTCTCGGAAGATGAGGAGGGTCGTCTCGTCTGGCTCTCCGCCGCGTCGATCGCCAAGGACATGCCCTTCGCGGTGGTCGTCGACATCGGTGGCGGCTCGGTTGAGATCGTCCAGGCGATGGGGGGCGAGCCGGTCTCGGTGGTCTCGATGCGCATCGGCGCGCGGGTCATGTCCGAGCGGTTCGTATCCGAGGACCCCGTCTCGGATCGCTCCTTCAAGGAGCTCAAGCGCCACATCAGGCGGACGCTCCGCGACGAGGTCACCCCGCTCGAGCCCGGCGTTCCGACGATCGTGGGCTCCGGCGGGACAGTGAGCAGCATCGCGGCAATGGCGGGCGCCATGCGGGGAAGACGCTACGAGTCCCTCCATGGCGTCGAGGTCTCCCGGGCCGACGTCATGCAGCTGCTCGGGATCCTGAGCCACAGCACCGCGGGTCAGCGACTGGCGATGCCCGGTGCCTCACCCGACCGCGCCGACATCATCCTCGCGGGCACGCTCGTGCTCGCCGAGGCGATGAAGCTGTTCGGTGCGTCCAAGGTCATCGTCAACGCTAGGGGCATCCGCGAGGGGATAGTGCTCGACACGCTGCTCTCCGACGGCGCGATCGCGCCGCTGCCCGACACGATGCAGACGGTACGCGACCTCGCTCACCGGTATCGCTACGACCGAGGACATGCCGAGCAGGTCACCAGGCTCTCGCTCGACCTCTTTGACCAGCTCGCCGAGCCACTCGGCATCGATCGGACGACCCGCCCGCTCCTGGAGGCCGCAGCGACGTTGCACGACATCGGCTACTACATCTCGTACGATCGGCACCACAAGCACAGTCACCACCTGATCCTGCATTCCGGACTGCCGGGATTCACCCAGCGGGAACTTGCGATCGTCGCAGCGGTCGGTCGCTATCACACCAAGGCCCTCCCGAGGCGGAGTCACGCCGAACTTGACGGGATGGAGCCGAGCGACCGCGCGCTCGTGCGATCACTCGCCGCGATCCTGCGCATCGCCGACGGGCTCGACCGCGGCCGCGGCGCACGGGTCCTTTCGGTCGCAGCGCACGACGACGGCACTACCACCCGGCTTGATGTCGAGGGCGTCGACGACCTGCACGCCGAGCTCTAC
>CAYHCN010000386.1:0-2196 GCA_964354945.1 uncultured Eubacteriales bacterium | reverse complement strand
CATCGACACGATCGACGTGTCGGAGGGCAAGCGCTACATCCACCACTACAACTTCCCGCCGTTCTCGGTGGGCGAGACCGGTTTCATGCGCGGCCCGAAGCGTCGCGACATCGGTCACGGCGCTCTTGCCGAGCGTGCCCTGCTGCCGGTCGTGCCGGTGGAGGAGGACTTCCCATACACCATCCGCATCGTGTCCGAGGTCCTCGAGTCCAACGGCTCGAGCTCCATGGGCTCCGTGTGCGCGTCGTCGCTGGCTCTCATGGACGCCGGCGTGCCGATCGCGGCGCCGGTCTCCGGTATCGCCATGGGCCTCATCAAGGAGGGCGACCAGGTCGCCGTCCTGAGTGACATCCAGGGCCTCGAGGACTTCCTCGGCGACATGGACTTCAAGGTCGCAGGTACCGAGAAGGGCATCACCGCCCTGCAGATGGACAACAAGGCACGCGGGCTGTCGGTGGATATCCTCTCGCAGGCACTGACCCAGGCGAAGGCCGGCCGCGCGCACATCCTCGGCAAGATGCTTGAGGCGATCGATATCCCGCGCGAACAGCTGTCGGAGTTCGCCCCGCGCATCCTCACCATCAAGATCCCGACCGACAAGATCCGCGAGGTCATCGGCTCGGGCGGCAAGGTCGTGAGGGGCATCCAGGAGGAGACGGGCGCGCAGATCGACATCCAGGAAGACGGCACGATCTACATCGCCAGCCGCGACCTGGGTGGCGAGGAGGCGCTCAAGCGCATCCAGAACATCGTCAAAGAGCCCGAGATCGGCGAGATCTACGAGGGCCGGGTCGTCTCGATCCAGCCGTTCGGCGCGTTTGTCGAGCTCGTCCCGGGCAAGGATGGCTTGCTGCACATCTCGCGCGTCGCGCAGGGTCGCGTCGACAAGGTCGAGGACGTGCTCAACGTGGGCGACGAGGTTAGGGTCCAGATTCTGGACATCGACGAGCGTGGCAAGGTCTCGCTCGACCGCATGGACAAGCCGCCGGCGCCCCCGCGGGCCGAAGGCTCGTCCGAGGGTGGCGGTGGCGGTGGCGGCGGCGGAGATCGCGGCCCCCGTCGCGAAGGTGGCGGCGGTGGCGGAGATCGCCGACCGCGCCGGAGGCACTAGCTCCACCAACAACATACGCACTGACGCGAGGCCCTCGGGAGACCGGGGGCCTCGTTCTTTGCCCCCGCGCGCCTGCCTGCCAGTCCGTAGACTCCCCGGCGCGTCAGAGATGCGAGGCATACTGCGGGACACATCGGCGAAAGAAGGGGCAAAGCCGGTCGGTACAGCATTCCCGCAAAGAAGGGACCGCGAATGAGCGAACCGACGCCCGTCAATCCCGCTTCGCCGAGTGCCCCCAGACTCATGGACCAGATGCGGGAGGCGCTTCGCGCGCGCCACTACAGCCCTCGGACCGAGCGAGCCTACTGCAGTTGGGTCGTGCGCTACATCCGGTTCCACCACTACAGGCATCCCGCCGAAATGGTCGAACCCGAGATCAACGAGTTCCTGACCCACCTGGCCGTCGACGACCACGTGAGCGCTTCAACCCAGACCCAAGCGCTCTCGGCGCTGCTCTTCTTGTACCGCTACGTCATCGGCTACGAGGTCGGGGAGATTCAAGGGCTGGTGCGTGCGAAGACGCCGAGACGGCTACCCGTCGTTCTGTCGCCCTCCGAAGTGACGACGCTGCTCGGGGAGCTTCCCGCCGAGTACCGGCTCATCGCGTCAGTGCTCTACGGCGCCGGCTTGCGACTAATGGAGTGCCTCGAACTCCGCGTGCAGGACATCGACTTCGACCGCGGCGAGATCACCGTTCGACGCGGCAAAGGGGACAAGGACCGGATCACGATGCTACCTCAGTCGCTCGCGCAGCCACTGCGGCAGCATCTGGCGCACGTTCGGCGAATCCACGAGCGGGATCTAGCCGAGGGATGGGGGAGCGTAGAACTTCCGGACGCGCTAGCCCGAAAGTACCCGAACGCGGGTCGGGAGTGGGCGTGGCAGTGGGTGTTCCCGCAGCAGACGCGATGGCGCGACCCGAAGAGCGGCGAGCAGGGTCGATACCATGTCCACGAGACGCTGGTTCAGCGAGCGGTCAAAGACGCGGCACGGCGAGCCGGCATCCCGAAGAGGGTCACGTGTCATACGCTGCGGCACTCGTTCGCCACGCATCTTCTGGAAAGCGGCTACGACACGTGACCCTC
>CAYHCN010000385.1:0-2213 GCA_964354945.1 uncultured Eubacteriales bacterium | reverse complement strand
AGACCGAAAGCCACCGCGGGACCAGTCTGGACTGGAAGAGCAGGTAGTAGAACATCAGTGCGCCAAGGCTGAACACGATGGCGAGGAGCTTGTCGAACATCCAGGTATTCGCCGCAACCAGCAGTGCGCCGGACGCTCCGAAGTACGCGGTGTTTGCACCTCCAGTCTTCGCGGACTGCTCGCCGAGTGTGATGAGCAAGAGCCAGCCGAAGGCGACCGCCATGTAGGCTGTGGTCTCGAGCGCTCCCCGGAAGACGACGTACCCCATGGCCAGGACTTGGCTGTACCTCTTGCCGACCGGATAGAACACCACCGGCACCATGGCCAGCGACAACCCCATCACCAGCACGAGAAGCGTGCCGACGACCATCTGGTTCTGATGGGCACCGACCTGAGCGAGGTAGTCAGGCGCGGTCAGGATCGAGTTCGTGACGAGCATGCTGAGAACGCCGGCGACGGTGCCGATGATGAACAGCATGCCGACGGCGACGGCGGTCTTTCGGTCCGAGTCCATCTCAGGTCCCCCCAAGTTGTCGGGCCGCGGGAACGTCGCGACCACCACGAACGAGCAGCCAAAGACCGATCACAAGTTCGAACGGCGCGTACGGAAGGCCGGGCAGGATGCCGAGGCCGAGGCTGCGGTCCCACAGCGTGAGCAATGTGCTCACGAAGAGCAGTGCGACCCCGACAAGGCCCCAGGCCGACAGCCACCTCGGGACGAGCCTCGACTTGAAGACCAGCCAGTACCACAGGATCCCGCCGAGGCAGAAGAAGAGCATGTGGATCGTGTAGGCGTTCTGCTGCAGGCCGAGGAACACTCTTCCCACGGTCTGCGCGGTCGCCGTCCCGGGCTCGGCAGCGAGGGCGATCAGGCCATACGTCCCGAGCGCGCTCGCGGCGAGCATCACGGCCTCGGCCAGCCACCAACCGTAGGCGACGAGCGCCATCGGACGGCTCTGGTCTCGCAGCACCAGGTAGAGGAGCGACGCGAGGACGGTGATGCCGACGCTGGTGAGCAGCTGGAGAATGTTGCTCGCCCGCACGCGCACGAGGGACGCAGTGATGTTGACGAACACCTCAGAGATGCCGCCGGTGAGGACCCCGGTGACAACAAGCCCCGAGGCGAGGCTCGTCGCGAACACCGCGAGGAACGCCGCACCGAGATAGCGAGGCAGGCGAGCGGTTTCGGCCGCGTCCATTCTGTTTCCCCCGATCCTTCGGCCTAGGAGCGCTATCCGACGTCTCGCATCATGGCCTCGATCGACTCGACCGAAACCCGGACCGCCGCAAGGTCGGTCTGCATCGCGGTCTGGACGTCGCGGCTCTCTTGCGCGAGCGTTTCGTATCTGTCGGCGAGGGTCTGGTACTCCTTGTTTCCCTTCGCCTTGATTTCCGCCATCTGGGCCTCGTGGCGCCTGCGCGAGGGCTCGCTGGCGGCGACCACCGCCACGAACACGAGGAACATGATCAACAGCGCCGCGGGCCATCCCAGTGTCATCTCGAACGCCTCCTTCTCCCGCGACGGCTAGCCGACGTCGCGCATCATCGCTTCGATGGATTCGACGGAATTTGCGAGCCGGTTCACGTCGGCGACGACCGCCGCCTGTGACTCGGTGCTCTGGCGCTGAAGCGCGGCGATGTCCGCGCGGATCGCGCCTTGCGCCTCGCGGGTCTCCTGCGCGAGTTTGGCGTAGTCCTCGGCAAGCACTTCGAACTGCTCCATGTACTTGCCTTTTGCTTCCTCGACCTCGAGCGAGCCTTTGGCCGCCATCCGCGAGACGATGAGGATGACGACTCCCATGATCAGCGTCGCCAGAACGACCGCTGCTGGCCATCCGATGCTCATTTCTTCACCTTTCCGGTCGGCTCGCTCTCGGCGGACAAGGTCTTCGTCGCGTTCGTGATGCGCTCAGGCGTCAGGTGCTCGTCGAAGTCCGTGACCGTGTAGTAGCGAAGCGCCTTTCCCTCCTCCGAGATCTCGTGGCGTCCGACCACGAGTCCCGCCTTCTCCAATGTCTGCAGGTGCATATGAAGCAGGGGACGACCGATGCCGAGCTCCCGGGCCAGCTCGCTCACGTAGCTCTCGCGCTCGTTCAGCGCTGCGAGGATGCGCAGCCGGTGAGGGTTCGCCAGCGCCTGGAGCATCTGCAGCAGCTGATCGCCAGTCCGGTCGTCCGTCATGTTCCTCCTTCATGTGTCAAGTAATACTGACA
>CAYHCN010000384.1:0-2235 GCA_964354945.1 uncultured Eubacteriales bacterium | reverse complement strand
GCAGAGAGTCCTTGGTGTTCGGTCGCGTCATCCGGTCCCCCGTGGATGCCTAACGGTTTGGCGCATAACCTGCGCGCCGTTCGGTCTCAGTCTACGACGCGCTCGGGCGCGTCAGGTTGATGCGCTTGTTAGGCAGATCCTCGCTGCTCAGCCCTTTGCTGGCAGCGACGACTCAGGAATGCTGCCGACCCACCAGTTCGGCCCGAGTTGCTGCAGTGACTGGAACAGCTGCGATGAAGGAGGCTTTCCGTCCGCAGAGTAGACCAACCCCTGTTCCATACCGCCATTCAGCTCGCGCGGGATGAAGACGAACTCGCGGTTTGACCTGACGAAGTACGCGGCTTCCGAGTCGCGTGCCACTCCCCGATAGCGGTCGGGCAAGGTCACCCACGTCGCGTCCGCTTGCCTCAACACCAGTCCGGTTACGTACCGTGCGGCATCATCGAGACCCCTGCGGTGGGAGCGGTAGAAGTCGTGCGGTGACGTTTGGCACGAAGTCAGGAGGGCGAGTGTGAGCAGGATGGACAGCACGAGGTGAATGCGACGGCTCACCGTGTCCCCCGCTCCCTGCGATTCTGCCTAACGCGCTAGGCATGAGCGGCGGCCCATACCTCGCTGGTTGATTCTACCTTTCGCCGTCCGCTCGATGCCTTTGTTCGACGCCGGCTGCGAGGTCAGGCGGAGTTGCGCTTCTTCGGTTTAGGCGGAGGGATTTCGCGCTCCGTCACCAGGATGAGTTCCGTGAGCCATTCCCGGTCATCGATGCGATCCTCGATGAGGAAATGCGACCTTGCGCCGGGATACGGCGGCGACTCGGTGGGCTCGCCGATGAACGCCCGGCCAGCTGCGGTCGGTCGCACGAACAAGCGGTCATCGCATACGAGAGCGACTACCTTGTGGCCGGAGTAGATCGCCCACTCGCCGAACATCATGCGGGAAGAGATGGCTCCCGCATCGTCGACCTGATCGCAGATGTACTGGACGAATCCCGGATCCGAGGACACAGCTCCTCACGTCCATCTCGCACGAGTCGTGCACGGGTAGTGCGTCGAACGTCGTGGCGCATAACCTGCGCGCCCTTGACCTTCAGCGTAGCTGACGCGCTCCTGCGCGTCAGGTTGATGCGCTTGTTAGCCAGACGTGCTGACATCCGGCTGAGTCGAAGCTTCAAGGGCCTCCCTTATCGAGGCGCCTTCAATGACGGCGACGATAGAGACGACCAGGGTCGCGGCGGCAAGCAGGGCGATCACCGATCCCACTTCACGGATGCTGCCTGAGGACGCTGCATGACGGTCCGCCCACGGCGAGAGTGCGTAGTAGGCACCCACGAGCACGACACCGAGGCCCGCCGCGATGTAGTCACGCTGGCGTCCCGCGAGGACAAGAAGGGCGCAGACGAGCACGAGGACGGTCGGTGCCCATCGAAGAGCAAGCGACGCCGGATAGATCGGGATGACCCTCAGCGGTGCCGTCCATCCCACGGCCGCGAAGGAGTACACGGAGCAGGCTGCCGCAATGACAATTCCCGCGACACCTGTAGCGAGAAGCATCCACCTCAGTCGAGTGAGCATGCTGTCTGCTGCCCCCCTGCAATCACGGACGTTCTGGCTAACGTTGAGGCGCATAACCTGCGCGCCTTCGACCTTCATGGTAACGCGCGACCTGTGCGCGTCAGGTTGATGCGCTTGTTAGACAGCGTCCGGCGTCTTCACTGAGCGACTACGTGGCGCTGGACGGCTTCCTAGCCACACGCCGATGGCTGCCGGAATGACGTACATGATGACTGCTCCGAGACTCAGAACGAACAGGCCAAAGGGACTGCCGACCGAAGAGTCGGGGTGGAGAGCGATCGCAACGCCGATCCACAACGCCATGACGATGACGAACAATGCCAGCGATACGTAACCGAGCCGCCGCGTGACGCGGGCGTCGTCGAGGCCAGGGACGCGGCGAGACAAGCGTGCTCCGCCGTAGCCAGCCAAGAACATCGAGACGAGGATGAGCGCCCAGTACCGAGTCACGCCAAACGGCGGGCTTCCTGGATCCGGGAACAGCGCGCGGGCCAGGTACTTCTCAGCGTAGGACCAGGCGGTGAGCCAGAGGACCCACGCGATGGCGGCCAACACGACGAATCGTCTGTCCGCCGGCCTGTCCAATCATTCACCCCCTCGCACTGATGACTGCCTAACGTGTTTGCGCATAACCCGCGGTCATGCGCTCTCTGCATGATACGGC
>CAYHCN010000383.1:0-2235 GCA_964354945.1 uncultured Eubacteriales bacterium | reverse complement strand
GTCGAGGCGATCCGCAAGGCCGAAGGCGTCGAGTTCATCCACCTGTGGTTCACCGACGTGCTGGGCTTCCTGAAGACCTTCGTGATCACCGTCGACGAACTCGAGAACGCGATGCTCGAGGGGATGGGATTCGACGGCTCGTCGATCCAGGGCTTCGCGCGAATCCAAGAGAGCGACATGATCGCCCTCCCCGACCCCTCAACACTCCAGATCCTGCCCTGGCGCCAGGACGGGCAGCTGGTGGCGACGATGTTCTGCGACATCGTTCGCCCCGACGGCACGCCGTACGAGGGTGACCCGCGCTACGTGCTGAAGCGCAACCTCAAGCGAGCGGCCGAGCTCGGTTACACGTTCTATGTGGGCCCCGAACTCGAGTACTACTACCTCAAGAACGACGTCGCGCCTGAGGTCGTCGACCACGGCACTTACTTCGACATGACCACGCGCGACCTCGCGGTGGACCTGCGGAAGCAGACCGTTCGGACGCTCAAGGACTTCGGCATCCAGGTGGAGTACAGCCACCACGAGGTAGGCCCGAGCCAGCACGAGATCGACCTGCGCTACGACGAGGCGCTCAAGATGGCCGACGCCGTGATGACCTACCGGCTCGTCGTGAAGGAGGTCGCCCAGATGAACGGGCTGTACGCGACCTTCATGCCCAAGCCGATGTACGGCGAGGCGGGCAGCGGGATGCACGTGCATCAATCCCTGTTCAAGGGCGACTCGAATGCCTTCTACGACGCCGAGGACGAGTTCCACCTCTCGGCGACGGCCAAGGGCTACGTCGCCGGCCTGCTGGAACACGCGCCCGCGCTCTGCGCGGTGACCAACCAGTGGGTGAACTCCTACAAGCGCCTGGTGTCAGGCTACGAGGCGCCGGTCTACATCTGCTGGGCGCACCGCAACCGCTCTGCGCTCGTACGAGTGCCGATGTACAAGCCGGGCAAGGAGAAGGCGACGCGGATCGAACTGCGCTCTCCCGACCCCGCCTGCAATCCCTACCTCGCCTTCTCGGCGATGCTCGCGTCGGGGCTCGACGGTATCGAGCGCGGTCTGGAGCTACCCGCAGATGTGACCGACGACGTCTACGAGATGACTGCGGCGGAGCGCGAAGCAAAGGGCATCGGCCAGCTCCCCGAGAGTCTCAACGTCGCGCTGAACGAACTGGAGCGCAGCGAGCTGATGCGCGAGGCGCTGGGCGGACAGGTGGTGGATTGGCTCGTGCGCAACAAGCGGATGGAGTGGCACTCGTATCGCACCCGCGTGACGCAGTGGGAAATCGAGGAGAACCTGCCGCTGCTGTAGGTGCAGCGCACGCCGCCGGGCTCGCGTTGGACGTCCGCGTCCCGTGCGCCCGCACCCTGCTAGCGAAGCGCCACGGAGGCGAGCGCGACCACGCCGAAGCCGACGATGACCGCACCCGACACCCGGTTCAGAGCGACGAGCGCGCGCGGGCTCACCTTCTGCCGGGTAAGCGCGACGGCAACGACGAGGGCGGTCCACCACGACAGCGATCCCATGCCGACGCCGAGCGTCGCAACCGCAGCCGAGATCGGCGTTGGCTGCGACCCCAGACCAGCCGTCGCGAAGATGGCTCCGAACGCCATGATGGTCATCGGGTTGGTCAGGGTGAGGCCCACGGCCGACGAGTAGAGCTTGGCTGCCCGACGGCCGTCGAGTTCCGACGGGGGTTCGGCTTCGCACTCCGTCGCAGGGCGCACGGCTGCCCGAAGCCCCAGTACGATGAGTACCAGACCGCCGACGATCCGCAGCGGCACCTGCCATGCCACGAGCGACGCCGCGAGCGCGGACACGCCGAACGCAGCCACGCCCGCGTAGATCGCGTCTGCGGTCGCGATGCCCAGGCCCGTCGCCATGCCGGTGCGAAACCCGGAAGCCAACGTTCGTTGGATGCACAGCACGCCCATCGCGCCGACCGGAGCGGCGACAGCTATTCCAATCACGAATGTGCGCGCGAAAAGCGCCAGCATCTCGGGCGGGGGCACGCCTAGGGGACCTCGATGTTCGGCATCCGCGTCTACTCCTCGGCCTCGCTGGCGAGCGCGATCGCCTCGGCGACCTCGCGCAGTGTCTTGCGCTTGTCCATCGCGACCTTCTGGAGTTTCCGGAAGGCCTCCGCCTCGGTCATCCCTCGGCCCATCAGGATTCCCTTCGCCTTGTCGACCGCCTTGCGCGTCTCAAGCCGCTCGGACAGGTCCGCGACCTCGGCGGCGA